>JAKRWB010000134.1 GCA_022353185.1 ANME-2 cluster archaeon
AGGGAGGCAGGAGAGAGGCACCATGATCTGCAGATGTCGATTTTTCAGAGAAATTCAAACTTGATAGAATACGGATTGCACGGATGACACCGATGCACACGGATTAACAGTATCCGTGAAAATCCGTCCAATCTGTGTTATCCGTGTTCCATCCTATTTTTTCTCTTAACCAATAGAGCACCATGATCCTAATGGCGATGATCCTGATGTGTCTGCGAAGGCGGCAGGGCACAGCAGAAGACGAAGGCGAAGTATTATAAAAAAAGTGAGTTATGAAGAAGCACAGGAGTCGTTTGGGAGGCATCATCCGGCGTTTGTGGAGGGGGGGGGTGAGATATTTTCTTGTAGCAAGTGATTTCTGAATGATGATCTATTCATTCCCCTGGCGTATGAAATCTAACATCGACTTTAGATCTTTTACAATCAATTCGAAGTCTGGAAGGTCCCTGGTAAGTCTGGCAAGTGCAATAGTCCAGAATTTATTTGCTTCTGAAAGTCTATCAGGATCAAAAAACAGTTCAGGTTTGAATTCAATCCCTGTAATCCGGCATTTTTCAATCAGCAGTTCTCCAATCATACTCTGGTCAAAGTCTTTTTCTTTTAAGAGCCGCCAGACATCGTAATAATCCCTTGCTTTACCCCTTTGAAGGATACTTCGAAGCTTTTCAACCAGGATCTCATTTGGTGAATAAACAAGTACCTCAAATGGTGGAATTTCGTCATATTCAGGTTTCACATTTATCTGCAGGGGCTTTTCGATCAATTTTTCTTTCAGAGAAATGTCAAAGGAGATCTTATTTTTAAATCCCATTGGCCCGAGGAACTGGATATTAGCAAATATCGTAAACTCTCCTGCATTGAAAGCACTGACAGAAAAAATGATGCCGCTCGTCCTGCTAACCGTTTTTAAAATATCTTCAAAATCCTGTTTCAGACTCTGAGGATCAACCTGTTTGATGATCGTAAAGTCCATATCTTCTGAAAGGCGCCATTCAGGAAAGTAGATCTTCCTTATGGCCGTCCCCCCTTTGAAGATCAGAAGATCCTTTAGCTTTGACTCATTCCAGTAAATGCTGCTGAGAAGCCATGTAAGTGCATAATCCTTTTCCAGTGTAGCTACATCGAACCCGGTTTTCCTGGCCTGTCGTCTTAGATCATTTTCGTCCATATCAATGCCTCATCCAGCCAATCAGTTCTTCTTCTGTCCGGTTTATTATAAGTCCATACTTTTTTGAATATTCCAGTGCGTTTTTCGGGCCGAGAGGATCAAGCCACATGTATCCTTTCCCTATCTCAAGGGATATTTTTTCTGCCAATCCCAGCAATTCCAGCGCATAAGAAATCCTCCTGGCAACCACGTTCACGTCAAGTCTTTTTGAATAATCAAACAGCTTCACGACGTCAAGTTCATTCCTGGCGTTCCATATCCCTTTGA
>JAKRWB010000135.1 GCA_022353185.1 ANME-2 cluster archaeon
CTGATATTCTTTGTTTGTGATCTGCCTTTCATTCAGGTTCAGGCTGCGGAGATATTCCTCAAATGTGGGTTCAGGAAGCGGGGCATCGAGACAGTGTTGTTGTATTTTTTCTATCCCGCTGCCCCATCTTTCGATCAGTTCAGTGTCATACTTGATTACTTGTTCCGAAAAGGCGGTCTTATACAACTGTGTCGGTAGCTGGGTCGATAACTGGATCAGTTGCTGGGTTGGTGACTGGACTGCTACTTGGTCCATGCTTGGTCCCGACTTGGTCCCAGCCTGGTGCCGATATAGTTTCAACATAGTGCCAATGTTCATTCCTGGTGCTACTTTACGAAGTTTTTCAAAAGAGAAGAGGGACAAAGTGCTCATTCTTCGCCTCCTTCAGTTTCTTTTGATAAGAATGCCTTACCTTTGGCCGTCAGGCGGTATTTCTGCTTGCTGCTACGGGGCTTATCTGGGATTGTCATTTCAATATAATCCAGTTCCAGAAGGTTCTTGACTTGTTTTTTAAGTTCTCCTGATACGGTCCTGTGACCTACCCCAGATGCAAGTTCAGCCTTTCCGGCATCATTTTTCATCAGAAGGATAAGAACTTTGGCCGCAAGCTGTGACTCGGGCCGTAACTCGGGCCGTGACTTGGGCCGTAACCCGGCCTCACCGGTAACCGAGTCGGTGGTTTTAACCGCAATGGCCTCTGCCAGATAGACAATAAACCTTACCCGCATCCCGATCTCAATAATCTCCGGCTGGGGAAGCCCAAGCTCATCGGCATCCTTCAAAATACGACGGAAACCACTGCCCCACTGCTCAATCAGATCAAGTTCCCTGAAAACTCTGGCAATAACACGGTTTCTAATCTTTGAAACACCCTGCCTGACATCCTCCACGGTCATACCGGGAAGTAGGATACCAGGGTTTTCTATCTCGATCCTGTCATCAAAAAAGGACACCCTGATAGGTGCACCCTTTTGAGAATAATCTGCATGAACAATAGCATTGATAAGAGCCTCACGAAGAATTGTAAGGGGAATACTCCATACATCCTTACGCCGGATCTCAGAGAAATCAGCACCTCTAAAAGCATGTTTCTTCAGGAAAAGCATTACAGTTTCAACCGAACCCGGAAGGTCTTCGTAAATCTCGGTATGGTCGAAAATATATGCCTTATCCCTCCCCATGAAGCGCCCGCATTGAATCCACGCATCAGGGAAATGAAAATCTCTCTTCTTTCCAAAGAGAAGCATAGCGCCTACAGTTGGAACTAATCTACCTTGCTCCCGGGTCAGGAGTTTAAGCGTAATCAATTCCTCTTCGTTTAGCTCCCGAATTCCCTTAAAGCCTTTTTTAGCAGCATCAAGATCAAGGTCCCCGACAGACAGATCAGGCATCGACATCTCATCAAATGAAACACCTGAAACACTTCTCTGAAGCTCTGCAATAAGCTCCCGATCAGCTTTCCGGTTAGTAGACCCAAGTCGTACATAAACGCCATCAATATGTCCTTCTTTCTTGACCCAATGAGGACGTGAACCACTCGGATAAACCTCAACACCCAACACAGTTTTACCCTCCACTGTCATCAATTCAATATTGGGAACAAGTCTTGGGGCAATACTGTCAGCAATAAGACTGCAAAGACGCTCCTCTTCATCAAGTGGATTTAAGACACCTACAACCTCTTTAGAATCATCCTCAACACCAATAAACAAGCATCCCCCTGCCGTATTGGCAAACGCCACAAGCGTTTTGACTATGTTCTTTGGTGAAGAAATGTCGCGCTTGAATTCCAGTGTCTTGCCTTCTGGCATGGCAATTAACTGGGTGATCGAGTGTGTCATTTAATCTTCCTTCTTTAGCATGTATTCCCCGTGTAGAACGTCACCATATTGTTAACGTCTTGCTTCTTTGGCCCTATTATGGCACGATTGCTGCTGTCCACTCTTTTGAGGCATTTTCCTTTTGTTGATATGGGTTTTATTGGATTTTCTTTAATTTTCATTGCTATGACAGTATTTCCATCGACCCTGATCCCTTCCAGTTCCGGGATTATGCGGGGGTCTGTGCTCTGGGATATTTGTTTTGTCCACTGGTTGAGTGTCTCTTTTCCGATTGTTATGCCCTTGATATTGTTTTTATCTGATACGCCTATGAAGCAGCCCACGGCATTGAACTGCTTGATCAGTGTTTCTTTCATGAATATGAGCTCGCCGTCTTTTATCTGGGATTCATTTTTCATAGTTCCTCATTTATATCGGATGGCGTATTTGGCGTATATATGGCGCTTTTGTGGCGTATTTGGCGTATTAGGGTATACTCTGTGCCTTTACCGATGGTACCTTTTTGATTAAAAAGTCCTCTTGATACCAGATCAGCCAAATCCCTTGAAGAAGTCCTTGCAGACGTATTACAAATTTCCTGATATTCTTTATTTGTAATTTTTCCATTCTGTTTTACATACATCACAGCTTTGATCTGCCTTTCATTCAGGTTCAGGTTGCGAAGATATTCTTCATTATAGACATATTTTCTAAACACAACCTGGAACCCCTGGTATTCCTCAAATATGGGCTCAGGAAGCCCTGCATCAAGACAATGTTGTTGTATTTTTTCTATGCCGCTGCCCCATCGTTCGATCAGTTCAGTATCATACAGTACTTCTGCCAGTCCTTTGTTTCGTAGTGTTGATGAATGTGGTCTGTATAGTTCTTCCAGTGTGATCCCATAGGGCAAAAACCCGGGACTCCTGATTATGAGTTTGTCGTCATAGATTCGCACTTCGATGTTTGAGAAGATCGTATAATCCCGATGGCAAACGGCATTTATGAGGGCTTCTCGCAGGGCTTCTAATGGGTAATCCCATATCTGGTCCCTTTCTGGTCTGCCTGTCATCACAAATTCGACATTGATGTTTTTGCGTATGAAGTCCATGGCTTCGTCTATCTGCTCAAAAACGGTGCCTACAACCATCCTGTCATCAATGACAATGGTTCGTTCTTTGAACCTTCCGCAGTGTATCGCTGCCTGGGAAATGAATTTATTTGTC
>JAKRWB010000136.1 GCA_022353185.1 ANME-2 cluster archaeon
AATAGTGATGGGTTCGCCTATCTTCACGTCAATGTCGTTCACCGTGGCCTTCTCACCATTACACCAGGCCTGTACTTCACCGAATTCGTTTTCCACTGCATGTACAGAGTGTACTGACAAAAATAAAAGGACAAACGAGATTATCAAAAGGTATTCGTTTTTCATGTTTTTGCTCCCTTTATGGATAAGTTGACAAAAACTGATACCCCTGCAATGTTGGAAGGTTTGGCAGACCATCAATGGAATTGGGATCAATTTTTTTATTTTAATTATGCGGTCTAAATCAGGACACTACCTAAAAATGAGCAATGATTCTATTTGTCTGTTTTTGTTTTCATGCACTGGGTACAGTCCTCATGAATGAACTCTGATGATCCATGATATTCCCTGTAAAGCCATCCTGAATTCTGGACATTCTTACAGATATCACAAAAATCATCTATCAGCTTGCTAGTATCATCACTTGTAGCAACAGCATCGGCAAATACTCTAAGGTCTTTCTTGATATTATCAGAAAAATCTGTATCTGCCCCTCGTTTTGCACTGGCGTATTGGGATACTGCAGCCTTGGACACACCCAATCGCCTGGCAATTTCCTGCTGAGGCATCTCCAAATCCTGCATCATGATGCGGGCCAGTTCAGCTCTTATGGCAGGTAATACCTTCAGCACCATAATTTCACAAGGGGGTCTCATTATATTCTACTCCTTTGCTGTTACCTTTTTATTTCAATTCGATTTACTTTTATTCAGGTAATCTTCAATAGCTGCATGCAATCCATCGGCAGCCAGGTTGGAACAATGCATTTTAACAGGAGGCAGCCCATCCAGGGATTCAGCCACATCGTCACGGCTTATTTCCAGAGCTTCTTCAATGGTCTTTCCCTTTGCCAGTTCAGTTATCATACTGCTGGTGGCTATTGCCGCAGCGCAACCAAAGGTCTTGAACTTCACATCAGTAAGTTTCCCATCATCGACCTTGATGTATATGGTCATCATATCCCCGCACGTAGGGTTTCCTACTTCGCCAATACCGTCAGCATCTTCTATCTCACCCACGTTCTTTGGGTTTGAAAAGTGTTCCATTACTTTTTCGCTATACATTTAGATAAGCATATTTTTAAAGATATATATAACCAGTGTTTGTTAATTTTTTGGGGTAATAGGGGACATAGCCCTGAGTTTTGTCACGATCTCAACCAGATTCTCTACCACATAATCCACTTCATCCATTGTGTTCTCCCGACCCAGAGTTATCCTCAGGCTGCCGTGGATCTGTTCGGGCGGGATTCCCAGTGCAGCAAGTACGTGGGATGGTTCCAGTGATTTTGACGAACATGCCGAACCCGTTGATACGGCCACGCCTTTCATGTTAAGCATCATCAGGAGGGATTCGCCTTCCACATAACTGAACCTGAGATGCACGTTGTTGGGCAGACGCTGAGTGGGATGTCCGTCGAGATATGATTCAGAAATGGAGCCCAGTATCTTCGTAATAGCAGCATCCCTGAGGTTGGCCAGGTGACCTGCATCTTTTTCAAGCCTTTGGCCCGCCAATTCTGCCGCCTTTGCAAGACCTACAATACCGGGGATGTTCTCTGTACCTGAACGTTTACCCCGTTCATGCCCACCTCCATGAATCAGGCTTTCCAGCCGGGTACCCTTGCGTACATATAATGCGCCCACACCTTTTGGGCCATATATCTTGTGTGCAGATAATGACAACATATCCACACCCAGGTCATCCACATTCACAGGTATCTTTCCTATGGACTGCACAGCATCAGTATGCATCAGCACGCCCTTCTCATGTGCAAGCCTTGAAATTTCTTCGATTGGCTGGATAGTACCGATCTCGTTGTTGGCATGCATGATCGATACTAGTATGGTATCGTCGATGATGGCATCTTCCACATCGTTAGGGTCAATTAATCCCTGGTCGTCCACTGGCAGATAGGTTACTTTAAATCCGTTATCCTGCAGATTATTGCAGGTATTGAGTATTGCAGGATGTTCAACAACCGAAGTAATAATGTGTTTACCTGCATTCTTTTTCAGGTAGGCTATGCCTTTCAGTGCCAGGTTATCTGATTCGGTACCCCCTGATGTGAAAATAATCTCGTCCGGTTGAGCACCTAGCAGGTCAGCTACTTGCTGTCTTGACCGATTCAATGCTCCTGCCGCTTCCTGCCCGAATGAATGAAGGCTGGATGCATTCCCAAAATAATCGTTAAAATAGGGCAGCATGGCACTTACGACTTCAGGATCAGGTTTTGTCGTTGCACTATTGTCCATATAAATCTTAGCCAATTACCATTCACCACGCATAATCACTGATATTTCGCAATACCCATATAATTTGCCAAATAGACAAATGAAAAATGAAAGGAAAACAGAGACAGTAGTATGAGAAAATTCACACTTTTATCTGGTCTGGAGAAAATCCTTTTTTTACAAGAACGTCCTTCATCCGGTTTTTGTGGTTGCCCTGCAATTCAATTGCATTATCTTTTACAGTGCCGCCACAGGCAAATTTGGATTTCAGGTGAGTGGTAAGTTCGTGCAGGTCGATTTCGTGAGGATCAAGTCCGTCTATGACCGTTACTTCTTTACCATATCGTCTTCGATTTATCTTAACAATAATTCTTTGTTGTTCTTTTGCGACCTCTTCACAGATACAAAGCTCTTCAGGAAGCCCGCAAACGACACACATTTCTGAACTCATTTCTTGGTTGGTTCCTCCGATATTACGGTTGCTACATAAACATTATTATATTTATGTCTACGTACTGTTACGACTGATGATATTAAAAGATAATGGTATAATCCTTGCCAGGGAGGTTAAGTATGCCAATAACATTTTCAGCCGTGCAATAGGCCTGATGTTCCATAAGACTATATCAAAGGATTTTGCAATGGTATTCAAATTGCGAAAACCGATGACAGTTGGCGTACATATGCTTTTCGTGGTTTTTGCCATTGATGTCATATTTCTTGATGAAGGAAAAAAGGTTATCGGTACCGCCACGTTGAAGCCATGGATGGATCATAAGCAGATGAAAGGCGTTAAATATCTAATTGAGATGCATCAAGGCACAATAGAAGCACATGATATCAGTATTGGGGATATCCTTGAATTTGATGAGTGAAAGGGAAATATAATAACTTTTATGGAAGTTCGCGGTATAATCAACAATGAGGCTGCATTATATGGAAATAAACATACTCTGGCTGACTAAAAGAAATGTTGAAGAACTGGTGAACATTTATGATGTAATTCCGGCGGTTGAAGTCGCTTTCAGGGAGCATGGTCTGGATAGGGTGCAGATGCCTCCCAAAATGTACCTGGATTTCAAGGCACATAACGGTGATCTGCGCGTCATGCCGGGCTATTTGGAAGGACCTGACATTGCCGGGGTAAAACTGGTGAATGTGCATCCGGATAACCCCGGACGCGGCCTGCCCACGGTCATGGCATTAATGGTACTGAACTCAACAGAGACAGGGGCGCCCCTGGCAGTAATGGATGGTACCACACTTACCGACCTGCGCACCGGTGCGGCAGGTGGTGTGGCAGCCAAATATCTTTCAAGGGAAGATTCTAAAGTGGTAGGCATGATAGGACTGGGACGGCAGGCCAGGACACAGCTCCGGGCCATTAAGGCAGTAAGGGATATTGAACAGGTCAAGATATTTGATACTTCCGAGGATTCAGTAGATGCGTTCAAGGCCGAAATGGAACAGAAAACCGG
>JAKRWB010000137.1 GCA_022353185.1 ANME-2 cluster archaeon
AATAGTGATGGGTTCGCCTATCTTCACGTCAATGTCGTTCACCGTGGCCTTCTCACCATTACACCAGGCCTGTACTTCAACGAATTCGTTTTCCACTGCATGTACAGAGTGTACTGACAAAAATAAAAGGACGAACGAGATTATCAAAAGGTATTCGTTTTTCATGTTTTTGCTCCCTTTTTGGATAATAATAATTGACCACGCATCTATAATAGTATTGTCCCATCTCTTTTTTTCAGTATCCAATGAAAAACCTTACCGTTACAGAGCATATAGGCAATAAAGGAACACTTCAACCAAGCACTTCGAACATCCCGTTAAAATGAGAGTCGAATGTGATTATCTTCCCTATATTCTCCTGATGCATCACTACCATAGTAATTACATCAGTGAAACTAGTCCCGTTCTCAAATAACGTAAAAAACAGGTCCCTTGCCATCTCCAGTATAATCCTGTCAATAGTAATCATCTCGATGTGCGGTGACAGCATCACATCAGAAATATCCTCAGCCACACCCTTATTTCCCGTTCGTACCATTGCCAACGTCAGAGCTTCATCATAGATAAAATCAGTAGTAAATAGATAACCGAACTCTCCCTTCAAGGCACAGCGTATCAAAGCGTCTGCCGTCTGGTGGTAAACATCCTTCTTATTCCTGTAGGCCATGAAGGCTCCGGTATCAATAAAAACAGCCATTGCCACACCCTTAATGATACAGGTATTCATCAACCATCGAAGCGTCAGTCTCTTTACCCCAGTCTATGGGTTCACTCCATGCCGGGTCATCCTCCAGCACAGGCAATTTTTGTATAATTTCCTTTTCATGCTGGAGAGCAAAATCCGATATTGTATCAAGTAGATTCTGCAGTGATATCTTCTTTCCGGTCCGGATTGTAAATTTTGACTGGAGAGCATCCAGTTTCCTTTTTGTAGTATCTTTTACTTTGATGCTCGTATACATTTGATTCACATCAGAGAAAAGTAGAATCTTCTACTACATAACCCTTTTGACAACCCCAAAAAACAGGAAAAATATTTGATACAGATAGTCCATTACACTATTCACATCACATTTATCATAACGTAGATCTTTCAAGCAAAGGAGGGGTATAACATAATATTTCCAGATCAAGCCCAATTAACCCAATTCGCATTCGAAATAGGAGTATTCTTTCTCATCATCCTGGTAACAGCAATCATCGCCCACATCTCAAAGACCCTGATATCAACAGCCTTGCACTCATCCTCATCCTATCTGGCCGCCCGCATACAGAGGTACGTCTTCCTGCTCGTCTGGGCTGTTGGTATCATCCTTGCCATAAACCAGGTCGGCGTGTCCACTGACATACTTCTCCTCCTCACCGCACTGGCAGCTATTGGCTTTTTCCTGTCTGCCTACCCCGTGCTCCAGAACTTCGTCTCCCGCTCCTTTTTGAGCCTCCAGTACAAGGTAGGGGACACGCTCTCCATTGAAAGTTCAAGCGGCAAGGTCATAGAGATAACAGACCTCAATACCGTACTGCTGGATGAAGACGGCAATCTGGTGACCGTGCCCAATGTGATGTTCATTAAAAGTATCTGGACCAAATACCAGCCCTCAGGGTACGAACTGACCCTGCCCGTGGTCATCAAGAAAGACATCGATACCGTAGCCTTTGAGACCGCGCTTCTGGAATCCATAGTGGACCTGAAAAAATATTTCAAAAAATCAGCCCAGGTCGTCACCTCCAAAACAGACGACAAGACCGCCGAACTCTCACTCATCCTGAACCTGAAGGACCCGGAAAAGAAAAGCCTGGTGACCGCTGAGATACACGAAAATGTCGAGAAGTTGAAGGTCGAGTTCGCCCAAAAAGCCGAAGAAACGAAAAAAGAAGAAAAACTCAATGAAATAAAGGATATCGGTAAATGAACGACCGCATAGAACTCAGCCGGGAGATGGGTGTGCTCAGCGCCACCATGATCGGCGTAGGCGCCATGATCGGCGCTGGTATCTTCGTGCTCACAGGTATCGCCGCAGGAGAGGCCGGACCTGCTCTTATCCTCGTCTTTTTGCTCAACGGCGTGGTGACCACCTTCACTGCCATGACCTATGCAGAACTGAGCTCCGCCATTCCCGAAGCAGGCGGCGGGTACCTGTGGGTGAAACATTCCCTGCCCGGTATCAATGGATTCATCAGCGGCTGGATGAGCTGGTTCGCCCATGCCGTAGCTGGCAGCCTGTACGCCCTGGGTTTCGGGGCATATTTCGGCCTGCTGTTAGAGACATATAATATATCCCTGCTGGGACTCTCAGGGGACCACCTCGTCAAGTTCCTGGCCGTAGCCATCGCGATCGTCTTCATCTATATCAACTACATGGGTGCATCCGAGACCGGCGCCATTGCAAATATCATCGGATTCATCAAGATAGCCATCCTGGGTATCTTTATCGTGTCCGGTCTGTATGCCATGTACAACCGTCCCGAATTCTTCAGCAATTTCCACCCCTTTTTACCCAAAGGCTTTGGTGGAGTGTTCATGGCAATGGGTCTGACCTTCATCGCTTTTGAGGGGTATGAGGTCATAGCCCAGACCGCTGAAGAGGTCAAGGATCCGAAAAAGAACCTCCCCCGGGCAATCTTTTTATCCATGGTCATTGTAATACCCATCTACCTCCTTGTGGCATTCGTATCCATCGGCGCAATGCAGACCGACATCCCTACCTGGCAGTTCCTAGGACAGCACCAGGAGCTGGGCCTTGTTGAGGCTGCCCGCCAGTTCATGCCCTTTGGTACCTTCCTGCTGTTGCTTGGTGGCCTGATGTCCAC
>JAKRWB010000138.1 GCA_022353185.1 ANME-2 cluster archaeon
TCCTGCTTCATTCATATAAATTCGAGTTGAGTGCCAACACAAGTCCAAATAGTTAAATACTTTCCATACGATTATAATAATCATGTGGAAACAACTGCCTTTTGTTAATCGTGAAAAGGAACTTGCATTTTTAAGAAACACATTCGATTCTGATCGTGCCGAGTTTATAGTGATCTATGGGAGAAGGCGAATCGGTAAAACAGAACTTATAAAAGAATCGATCAAAGGTCGCAAGGCAGTGTATTTTTTTGTTGAACAGGCATTAGAGGAAGAAAACCTAAACTCATTTAAAGAGATCATTGCAAAAACAGTAAATAATCCTTTGATCGCAAAAGGCAATCTCACATGGGAAGAAGTTTTCGAGCAGATCACAAATGAAGATAAATTGATCATTATTTTGGATGAGTTTCCGAATCTTATTTTGGAGAACAGGGCATTATTATCTAAATTCCAGAAAATATGGGATGGATTGTTAAAGAATACTACGATCAAACTTATTTTCTGTGGTTCATCGATCTCAATGATGGAAAATTATCTTCTGGATATTAAAAGTCCTCTGTATGGTAGACGCAGCGGTCAGATATTTTTAGAACCGCTAAAAGCATCGCATATACTAAAATTTGGCACACTGTCATTTGAAGAGGCAGTCAGGGTATATGGCATAACAGATGGCATACCGGAATATATCAAAGAAGTGTGTTATCGGCTTGAACATGGCGAAGATCTGGAAGAGGTTTTTCAGCAGAACAAAACACTGTTCAATGAAGTAGAAATTTTGATCAAAAGTGAATTAAGAGATCCGACACGATATTTTAAGATATTGAAGGCTATTGCGTTTGGCAGCACAAAGTTTGGAGATATCGTGAATTCCACTGATTTTTCTGCACCCACGGTATCGAAATACTTGAGCAATCTGGTAAATCTACATGTTGTTGAGGAATTATATCCGATACTTAGCGATAAGGAGAGAAAAAGGAATCGCAAGTATGCTCTTTCTGACAATTATTTTAAATTTTATTTCAGATTTATTTATCCAAACAAATCCGAGCTTATATCAACCGGAAAGATCGCAAATTTTGACATAGGCTACAATCAATATCTTGGAAAGATATTCGAAGATGTTTCCAGAGAATTTTTGGAAGATAATATCAAATCTCTGCCTTTTGAATTTACAAAGATCGGACGGTGGTGGCACAGGGATAAAGAGATCGATCTTGTGGCATTGAATGATGGTTCAAAGGAAATAATATTCTTTGAATGTAAATGGAAAACACTTTCATTGACTGATTGCCGGCGGATACTTGGTAAACTCAATGAAAAATCAACATTCATACAATGGAACACCGGTATACGCAAGGAATATTTCGGATTGATTGCAAAAAAGATCGAAGGCAAGGAACACCTACGGGATGAAGGGTTTGTGGTATACGATCTTGATGATTTTTGAATGACACCTAACATTTTTTAAAACTAATTGAGATCCCCAAATTTCCGAGTGAACTACCCCTCCCTGCTGCTTTGCAGCGAGAAAGGAGTCTTCTGCTTCATCAATAAAATAACCTAAGTCACCAGATCATCCATGTCAAAAACAAAAACCCCTTCGTACACAGTGATTATTTCCCTTCGATTTTCTTCGCAACAAGAACGAAATACTCTTTCCGGGTATCATTGTTCCACTGCACATATCTCCTTAATTCCTCATCCAATCCGACCTCAGGCTCATAACCAAGATCCCTAGGCGCCTTACTAACATCAGACCAGGTATGTTCTCATCTCCTTTGACAGACTCGCTATAAATAATCTCAGATTCGCTCCCCATAATCGCAACAATCCTCTCTGCAAGCTCATTGATACTGACTCGCTCCCCGCCGCCGATATTATAAACACCGCTCCCGCGTTCCATAGCCCGCAGGTTCGCATCAATGATATTATCAATGAACGTAAAATCCCGTGTTTTTTCTCCATCCCCGAATATCTCGATGGGTTCATTGTTCAGGGCTTTCCCGGTAAAGATATTGATTGCCAGGTCCGGCCGCATCCTCGGGCCGAACACAGTAAAGTACCTGAGCGATACAGTCTCCAAATCATAGAGTTCACTAAACACCCGGCAGTAATGCTCTGCAACCAGTTTTGACGCCCCATAGGGTGATATCGGCACATTTGGATGCTCTTCATCAAACGGAAGATATGAGACTTTTCCATAGACCGAAGACGAGGATGCATTGATCACCTTACGAACGCCGCAATCCTCAGCAGCTTCAAGCATATTCAGCATCCCAGTTGCATTCACTTCATGCGTTTTCCCGGGATTCTCCACCGAAATTCGCACTCCTGCTTG
>JAKRWB010000139.1 GCA_022353185.1 ANME-2 cluster archaeon
CTACAACGATCACCCTGTCAACATGCTGGCGGGTGCGCAGTATCATACTTCCTATAGCCACTTCCTCGTTGAGGGCAGGGAGTATGGCGGTGATGGAAGTCAGGTGGGCACCTCCGGGGAGTGGAGGTTGGGGATGGAGTGCTCCGGCTGGAATATATTTATGGTGTTATTCAATTTGTTGACAATTAAATCAAAGTTCATTTATCAGGCTCCTTTTTCTGTACCTTGATAACTCAACAATTGTTATCGCGTCTAGTATTTCATCTTCTTTTACTGATTTGAAAAGATCCACCAATCTTTCGTTTAATTCCTTTGATGTAAATGCATAAGGTAATCTGAAAATAATTGCACCGGGGTGGTCCGGATATCTGAGAACTTCCCCAAAATCAGTATCTTTTGTAACAATTATCATTTTATTCTTAAGAGCATACTCGATGATCTCCACATCTTTCGCCGCCCTCATTCCAATATCCCTGACGTCTTCCACCTCGAAACCAATGGTTCGTATTACCTTAGCGCTTGATCTTGGCATGTCTGCATCCAGCAGGAATTTTAAACTAAGCATATACACTAATTTCTTCCTTTGCTACGATTTTCGCAGCATATTCTATCGCTGCCTGCATATCTTTCTTATCAATCCCATATTCATCAGCAATTTCCTGTATCTCCATACCTCCAGCTAACGATCCAAGGATTACATCCACAGAAACTCTTGTCCCTTTTATAATGGGTTTTCCATGCCTGATTTCCGGGTCAATAATTACCCTATCTTCAAACATTATTTACCTCCTGATATTTAATTACACTCCAAATACAAATTAGTTGTTTCATTTGTTCCAGTAATGTATAACATTATGTACTTAAGTAATTGCATGCGTCAGCAGGCTATTTCTTCTCAGAAAACTATTATTTACCAGCACGATTCCTGCCAAAGGTATCACCATCCCAGGCACCGTAAAATAAAACAGCGGCCGCCTCAGCTCCATATCCTGCTGCACCTTGACCAGCACCTTCACTCCGTGCCTTACAGGATGCTCGGTGGAACAGTCCACATCGTACCGCACCCCGATCTCCACTTCCTTGACCTTCAACCCTGCCTTGGCCGCATCTGCCAGCATTTCGCTCTCGATGCCAAAGCCTGTCTGCTTGAACCTGAAGGAAGGAAGGGCATTTGCTGCAAAGGCCCGGAATCCGCTCTGTGAGTCTGTGATATTTATGCCGCTGTTCAGGTTTGTGGCAGCATCAAGCACCGACTGTCCTATCCGCCTATATGCCGGTGTATCCGTTTCTTTGCCGTTTATATACCTGCTGCCGTTCACCATTTCTGCCTCGCCCGAACGGATAGGTTCAATGATCTTGGGTATCTCATCCGGGTTGTGTTGGCTGTCGGCATCCATGGTAATAATAATATTTGTGCCATTTTGTGATGCAGCCTTAAAGCCGGTCTTTAGTGCTTCGCCCTTGCCCCTGTTCTCGGGATGGCAGATAACCTCCGCACCCGCCATTTTCGCCACCTCTGCAGTGCGGTCACTGCTGCCGTCATCGATTACTATAACCCTGTCAGCATACTTCCTGGTATGAAGCACCATGCTGCCTATGGCGACTTCTTCATTGTATGCAGGAATAAGTACAGTTATTTCACTGCTCTGGTCATCTGGCTCTTCAATTGGTTCGGATTCAAAGAATGATGTTTGGTTGTCATGGAAAATTATAGGATTCTCAAATTTTTTATTAAAAGCAAATCTGGCAATCAAGCTCAGGTTATTCTGCGATGCAAAATAGGACTGTAATGTAGGGTTAAAAGTTGCTCCGCCACCACAATTTCTGATTAAGGCCT
>JAKRWB010000140.1 GCA_022353185.1 ANME-2 cluster archaeon
CTTGTTCATCTTCTTGACGAGTTGTGCCTGTTTCTGGCCGTACAGGCAGCACACTTTGCTGCAGTGTTTGTTGTATTTGTTAAAGTCCCGGCTGCCCACGCACATAATGAAAGCTACTTTTTCGGGCATATTGCCATCAGATTTCATAAGACGCATACCGGTCTTGCTCTTTGCAGACAGCATATCTTCGAACTCTATGGCAGTGATCACATCCGGGTGCCAGTAATTGTATTCCTCTATCCTGGCCGGGTCAAAAGGTTTGAAACCGGTAGCTATGACCACACTTCCCACATTGATACCAATATCCTGCCCTTCATCTTCCAGATTTATGGCATCAGCAGGGCAGGCTTTGATGCAGGCTTTACAGTCGATACATTTCTCCATATCAATGATATATGCCTGGGGAATAGCCTGGGCAAAGGGCAGGTAGATGGCATCATTGCTGCATTTTGCAGCACAGCGACCGCATGAAGTACACAGTTCTATATCCACATATCTGGGTCTTTGCCTTAGCGTGATATTGTAATCTCCCACATTTCCTTCAACGCTCTCAACTTCAGTTGAAGTAAGCATGGTAATGTTCGGATGGTTATGGATAGCCACCATCTTAGGTGTTAGAATACATTGTGAGCAATCAAAGGTTGGGAATGTCTTGGACAGCCCTATCATGTGGCCGCCTATAAAAGGCTCCTTTTCTGCCAGGATGACCTCATGGTCGTCCGCCAGTTCCAGGGCGGTGGTGATACCGGCAATGCCTCCCCCCACGACCAGTACCTTGTCAACAAGGTCCTTTTTTATCGCATCCAGCGGCTCCAGTTTACCCATTCGGTTCACAGCGCCCAGCATCAACCCCCTGGCTTTGCGGGTTGCTTCTTTTTCGTCCGGGTGCACCCAGCTGCACTGTTCCCTCACATTGGTAATCTCAAGCATCAACGGATTGAGACCGGCCTTCGCAGCCATGGACCTGAACGTATCAAGATGCAATTTTGGTGAACATGAGCCAATAGCCACACTATCCACTTTACCGTCCAATATATCCTGTTTGATCTGGCCCTGTCCGGCACTGCTACATAAGTAGTCCTGGATATTGACCTCAGATACGCCTGGCAATGCCGCCACTTCATCAGCAATGGACTGGACATCCACCACGTCACCGATATTGCCGCCACACCTGCACAGGTACACACCTGTTTTTTCGCTCATACCTTCGCCTCCAGTATATTTCCGGCTTTTATGAAATTCATGTCAAGACCGATATCTTCCGGTGAATAACCCATTGCCAGTGCCAGAAGTTGCATGTAATGCAATACAGGAATGGCATATTCATTGCCGTTTTTTTCTTTCACCTCGATCTGCCCGTAGTCCAGCTGCAAATGGCAGAATGGACATGCGTTCACAATCACATCGGCACCAGCTTCTGTGATTTTCTTGAATTTATGTTCAGCCATATCCAGGGACTTGTCAAGCAAAGCCGAGCGCACCCCGCCACCGGCACCGCAACAGGCCATCTTATCAGCATAATCTACACTTGTAGCCCCGGTTGCTTCCACAAGTTCATCAAAAAATGTGGGTTTTTCCACAGAACCAAAACCCCTCTCCTTTGAGGGTTTGATCAAATGGCATCCGTAATGAACAGCTACTTTCAGGTCCAGGGGCTGCGTCACTTTATCCCTGACCCCTTCAACTCCCAATTCCTTGTAAAAGAACTCCACGATATGCCTGACATCTGAAGTCCCTTTGAATTCCATGTCAATGCCCGCAAGGTGCTTGTTGGTCGCTTTTGCCAGTTTTGGGTCATTCTTCATTTCATGGTTTGCATCACTTAACGAGCCGTAGCAGCCGTTGCATACGGTGAGCACATCCCTATCCATTGCTTCTGATAATGCGATGTTCCTGGTTGCAAGTGCCAGCCATGAGGCCTTGTCAAAACTCCTGAACACTCCGGGAGCCGGGCAGCAGGATGCGCCATTCAGGTCAGACCAGTTGATACCCAGCTTATCCAGCACAAGTTTGGTGGCCTTCTCAATGCCCGGATATCGATTGGGCACAATGCATCCTAAAAATAGGGATAAGTTTTTCATTTTGAGTCCTCCTCAGCTATAAGTTCCACAAATCCAGTGGATTCAAGCAATTTCTTTACCTGTTCTAAAGCTTCAGGGAATTTGTGCACATTTGCAGGTAACTCGTCCAGACCGAGCTGTAGCCGTTGTGCTTTTGAATTATCATTAATGGGGACGGCATGCCCTTTGGAGATAACTAACTGTGCGACCTTGCGGTGTTCGGGCAGCATGATGCCATTTCGCACTGCTTCAGTCCGTAAGCCCAGGATGGCATCCACTATTTTGA
>JAKRWB010000006.1 GCA_022353185.1 ANME-2 cluster archaeon
ATGAACAGCAAAAAACTGGGCAAGGTATACCTTGTAGGCAGCGGTCCCGGCGACCCGGAACTGCTCACGCTCAAAGCACGCAGGCTCATAGACGAGGCCGAGGTCATAGTATATGACCAGCTTCCCGGAGAGCAGATTCTGGCCAGCATGCCCCAAGATGCCCAAAAGATAGATGCCGGTAAATATGCAGGCAGCCACACCCTCAAACAGGAGCAGATAAACCAGGTACTGGTGGATAAAGCTAAAGAGGGGAAGATTGTGGTCAGGTTAAAAGGGGGCGACCCGTATGTATTCGGACGTGGCGGCGAGGAGGCGCAGGTGCTGGTTGCCAATGGCATCGAGGTTGAAATTGTGCCCGGCATCACATCAGCAATTGCAGCACCGGCCTATGCAGGTATACCTGTTACTCACAGGGACCATGCCAGCATGGTGACCTTCATCACAGGACATGAGGACCCAACCAAGGAGGATTCAGCTTTGGACTGGGATGCACTGGCTAAGTTCAGCGGAACTATAGTTATCCTGATGGGTGTAAGCATGCTGCCCCGTAACGTAAACGAACTGATGAAGCATGGCAAAGACCCTGCAACCCCGGTGGCCCTGATTGAGCGGGGTACCCGGCCCGACCAGAGGACAACAATAGGTACACTGGAAAACATTGTCAAGCTGGCTGAGGAGAGAGGTGTCAAGGCCCCGGCCATTACCATAATAGGCGGCGTTGTCACACTGCATGATGAACTGGGTGAGCTCAGGTTGTTTTGATAGGAAATATGGCCAGTACCAACATTAACACTAACATTAACACTGACATCAACACAGACACCAGACCGACGGTTGCCATAATGCGGCCCGTTCGCTACGAACAGGATTCGATACAGATATGCCAGCAGGCCGGGTTCGATGTTATATCAGCTCCTATGATAGAGATACTGGATAAAAGGGATGAGTATTTTAACGGTTTTGTCTCCCGGATACTGGCCGGACAATCGGATATTGTGATATTTACCAGTGCAAACGGCATAGACCATACACTGGATAAGGTACCTGGCCGGGATGCCTTCATCACTGCTTTGAACCGTATTACCACCATTGCCATCGGTCCCAAGACCAGGGAGGCAGCACTGGTGCAGGGGATTGAGATATCGTTCATGCCAGAATCGTACAGTTCAGAAGGGTTGGTTGAAGCCATCAGAAATGATGTGCGTGGGAAGGTGGTGGACATTGCCAGGAGTTCCCATGGTGCGCCTGTACTGGTGGAAGGTTTGAAGGCTGCCGGCGCCGAAGTTTTTGAAACACAGGTCTATGAGATTGCCAGTCCTGCAAGGGATAGTGCACAGGAAGAACTGATACATGCAATTATGGACGAAACGGTTGATGCGGTCGTTTTTACCAGTTCAATGATGGTCAGGAATTTCCTTGAGATGGCATCACAGATGGGGTGTAAAGATGAGGTGATCAGGATGTTGAATGATAGTGATATAGTTGTGGCAGCCATAGGGCATCCAACTTCCAATACATTAAATATGAATAAAATCCAAGTTAATATTATTTCAAATGAGTATACATTCAATGCATTGATAAAAGAAGTGAAAAAAGAATTTGGTATTTAATATGACTAAACTTATTGTGGATGATAAAGCTATTGAATTTATAAAGGCTGAACTGGAGAAGGAAAAATCACCAGCAGTACGCTTATCAGTGACTGGCGGCGGCTGCTGCCAGCAACTTGGAATTGCAACTGTGGAAAAGGAAATTGCAAGGGACGTTAAACATATCGAGAAAGGTGTCACCTTCCATGTGGAAAAATACCTGGATGACAGTGCATCTTCTATCGAGATAAATCTTGATGAAGAAAGGAAGATGCTGATGGTGAACATGAATTACAATATTGATTAAATAACGAATGGTGTAATAAAGATGATAGGCATTTCTAAACTTTATTGTGGGACAGTTGAACCTTCCGATGCCCTTAGGTACGGGCGGGAATCAAGCAAACTTCCATCTCACTTATTGCAGTTCTCAAAGGATAAGAAACCCGTAGTGGTCTGGAATATGGGCCGTCGCTGCAACCTGCATTGTGTGCACTGCTATGCCCAGTCAAGGGATATTGAGTATACAGATGAATTGACCACCCAGCAGGGCAAGGAACTGATAGACGATTTGGCAAGTTTCGGTGCACCAGTGATACTGTTCTCAGGTGGTGAACCCACTATGCGAAAAGACCTGCCCGAACTTGCCATGTATGCAAGGGATAAGGGGATGCGTGCAGTCATTTCCACCAACGGGACCCTTATCGATGAGAAGATGGCTAAGGTCTTGAAGGATATCGGGCTATCGTATGTAGGCGTATCACTGGACGGCATGAGGGAGACCAATGATAAGTTCAGGGGTGTACCCGGTGCATTTGATGCGGCATTGCAGGGTATGCGTAACTGCAAGGCCCAAGGTATCAAGGTTGGTCTTAGATTTACCATTAACAAGAAGAATGCACAGGACATTCCTGCTATTTTCGACCTGCTTTATGAGGAAGGAATTCCAAGGGTCTGTTTCTATCATCTGGTCTATGCGGGCCGCGGTTCAAAAATGGTTGAAGATGACCTGAGCCATGAAGAGAGCCGCCGTGTTGTGGACCTCATCATGGACAGGACCAGGGATATGCATGACAAAGGTTTCCCTATGGAAGTGCTCACTGTTGACAACCATTGTGACGGGCCTTATGTTTATTTCAGACTGCTGGAAGAGGACCCGGAGCGCGCTGCAGAAGTCTATGAATTACTTATGATGAACCAGGGTAATTCTACCGGTATCGGTATCGGTTGCGTGTCATGGGATGGTTCTGTACATGCTGACCAGTTCTGGAGACATTATTCTTTTGGTAATGTGAAAGAGAGACCATTCAGTGAGATATGGATGGATACCAATGATAAGCTCATGGCCGGTCTCAAGGACCGCCAACCACTGATAAAGGCAAATGCAGATAGATGTGCTAAGTGTAAATGGCTGGAAATCTGCAATGGCAACTTCAGGGTCAGGGCAGAGGCCATCTATGACAATGTATGGGCTGATGACCCGGCATGTTATCTTACCAAAGAAGAGATCGGCTACGATGAGGTCAAATAGGTAGATTGAGCCATCAACTGCCTTTTTGTTTTACTTTTTTTCTGGAAGAAAGACAATACTTACTCTTTTCGTCGTGCTTTTGCCAGCATATTAGCAATCCGTGCAGCATAAGCTCCAGCCACAAACCCCGCATCGATGTTCACTACGCTCAGCACAGAACACGACTGCAACATGGTATACAATGCTGCTTTCCCGCCGCCGCCTGCCCCATATCCTGACGAGACAGGTACACCGATGACCGGCACATCCTACCTGCCTTATTATCTCATAAATAATTGATGATAAAATTGAAATGGTTGTAATTTATGACATAATTTGTTAAATTATTACCTGATTTAAATTCACCTCATGCTCAGGATAATGCAATGATTTAATAAGCCAAAATCAAGAAACAATTGAAATATTCATAATTATCATTATGTGTGTCATAATGAAAAAATTGAGTAAGTATATATATAATAATCATTAATATTGATTTAACGTCAAAAGTATGCTATAGTGGGTTAGCATCGTAAACATGTTACACTTGCTATTGGCAAATAAAGCTATAAGAATAGAGGTGGAAATAATATGAAACATAAATCAATTTTGAGAATTGGAGTCATTTTGGCAGTCATTTGCATTGCTATGGCTGGAACTGCTTCTGCAAAGTCATTGTATGTGATTGCAGATATTAATGCTCCTTCGCTAGGGCCTGGTATTCCAGTAGAGGCATATAATATCAATCCCAGTGGTACGTTGAGCTATCAAACAACACAACATGTAGCGAATATTGGTGGTGGTGCTGTAGGGATTGGTATTGACACAGATTCTGAAATGTTATTCATCACATCTGAATTTTCAAATGTTCTTCAGAAAATTGATGCTGTAACGTTCGTTAGTCAAGGAACACAAACTTGTATTGGAGCTAATAACTTAGCGGGCATTGTTGTGGATCAGGATAAAGGACTTGTCTACACTGTGGACAGGGGAACTTCAGATCTCTATATTTACGATGTTGCTACCTTTACGCCGGTGGCTACTGTTACCTTGACAAACGCTAGGGCATGGGGTATTGCATTGGATGAAACTGCCGACTTACTTTATGTAGCAAGCAATTCTAAGACGATTCGGTATTACGATACTGCTACTTGGACTGAACAAGGAACTATCTCCGTGACTCCGACCGTTATAGGTGTCGCGGTTGATGCTACTAATGGATATGTCTATAGTGGAGGAATGAGTTCCAGTTTGCTGAGTAAGTATGATGGTGTCACTGAAACCACTATAACTTGTTCTGGAGGTTACCCTATTGGATTTGCAGTTGATCCAGCGACTAATAATCTATACGTAACCACTACTAGTGGTGATGAACTGATGGCATATGATAGTAATCTCATTGAATTGCAGAGCATTAGTTTTAATGGTGATCCCACAGGGCTTTGTATACCAGGTAAAGGTGATACTGGTGTCAACAAGCTCAATCTGGAAAAGACCGATGGAGTTACAACAGTACTGCAAGGTGGTCAACTAACTTATACCATCACATTTGACAATCTGGCTAATCAGGATCCAGTAACTGGTGTAACGCTCGTCGATGATCTTCCCTCTGAGGTATCATTTGTTTCAGCCACTGGACTTGGCGCGGTATATGATGCTGTTACGCATACTGTTAGCTGGACCATTGCTGATTTGCCTGCAGGGGCTACAACCCAGACAGTAACAGTCACAGTTGCAGTGGCTCCCGCTACACCTGTAGGAACAATCCTTGATAATGCCGTCACAAT
>JAKRWB010000141.1 GCA_022353185.1 ANME-2 cluster archaeon
GTTCCGCGTCTTGGAAGTTTGGTTAAAAGGAAACGGATGTAGGAATACAGCTTTTCAAGGTCTGAATCCTGGAAAGGAATTATCTGTGAAAGAAAAGCATACAGGTTCCGGTAAGCCACCAGAACTTTACGAAACTCTTCCTGTGTGTCCTTTTCAAGCTGTTTGAAACGTGTCACAGCCGGATCGATACATGCATTCATCTTGGCATGGTCTGAAGATGTCTGGTTCTTTGCTGGTTTGTAGAATACTTTACTGAACTCTTCGACTTCGGCTTTATAAAATACCTGTTGCGCATCCAGTCTTGCCTGTAGTTCATAGAGCTGTTGTGGTTCTGCTCGTTCACCGATATTTGTTTGTTCATAATATGGCTGGAATGCCTCAAGTATCTCCTGGGTATCATTTACGAAATCAAGCACAAACGTGTCTTCCTTGCCCGGATGGATACGGTTTAAGCGGGAAAGTGTCTGTACAGCCTGAATACCTGACAACCTCTTATCAACATACATGGTGTGCAAAAGTGGCTGGTCAAAACCTGTCTGGTATTTTTCAGCTACCAGAAGTACCTGATATTCATCACTTGCAAATCTCTCAGGTAGTTCTTTTTCCCGGATTCCATTATTCATGCCGACTTCAGTGTAATCCACATCTGGCACATCAGGATCAATCACTTTTCCTGAAAAAGCTACCAGCGTCTTGATGCCTGTATACCCTTTCAAAGCGATATATTTGTCAAATTCCTGTTTGTACCTGACAGCATGAAGCCTTGAAGAGGTCACAACCATTGCCTTAGCTCTACCACCTATCTTGTGCATGACAAAAGTCCTGAAATGCTCTACCATTACCTCTGTTTTCTGGGCTATGTTATGAGGGTGCAGGCTCAGGAACCGAGCAAGTGCACGGGCAGCCTTCTTCTTATCCACCTCCGGGTCGTCCTCGACAGATTTTATGAGACGATAATATGTTTTATAAGTGGTGTAATGTTTGAGCACGTCAAGGATGAAGATTTCTTCTATTGCCTGGCGCATGCTGTAAAG
>JAKRWB010000142.1 GCA_022353185.1 ANME-2 cluster archaeon
ACGGTGTCGGATTCTCCGGTTTTGATGAGGTCTGGGGGGGTCATATTTCCTTATTTATGGCTATTATCAATTCTTCGTAATACATATGATGCGAGAGTGAAAAGATCAAGAGCATCTTGTTCTTCAAGATTCCATTCTATTTTTGGAGCATGAGCAGCTGGATTGCGAAATGTTCCAAACAATCCTTTCGCTAAGTTTGTAAATCCTCTTTGTTCACTCTTTTCTGTATCTGTTTTAAATGCATTTATCTTAAGAACCGGGTCTGGTCCTCCAAAAGCATCATCAATGAGTTGAGCTCCATCACTATTAAGTCCAGTCATAGAGCGAACCTTTGATCCTACGCTTTTTGTAGCCTCAAGCACAGCGTGAAAATAATTTTCTTGAAGCAATTCAGCACTGCAAAAGCGTAGTAGATCATTGTGCAGTTTACGATCGAAAACAGAGGTTTTAAATTTTTGAGCTCGTTTTTCTGCTTCTGCTAATGTAGAAACTGGCTTGATTGTATGAAACTTACCATCATCTCTGAAATTTAAGCCATGGAAGGCTAAAACAGTATTTACCCCCCTTAACATTAATTCATAGTGTTCGCTTTTATTGATATATCGAGTGGGGTGCAGTGCTTTAGCGATAAATGAAAGAACCCTATTACCATCGTGACGTTTATTTTGATTATCAACAAGTGCATAGTATAGGCGTCTCCATTTTGTCATCGTTGGGTCTGTATCGACAACACCAATTTGTGCTAATGTGTCGCCTATCTCAGTACCAGTCAATCCTGTATCTGTATCGGCTATAACTTTGCATAATGCCTCAAGATCTCCTGATCGAAATGGTTTACATATTTTATTTACTACCACAATAAAACCTCATTTTTGTTTGCGTGTGTTTAACAATTGCATATAGTGTTTAGTGGATGAAAGAAATTGTCTAAAGTAGTTTGGATTAAACATAGCAAAGTCTGTTATATGATGTTAATTTAAGTAGCAGCATCCATGTTTAGTCCT
>JAKRWB010000143.1 GCA_022353185.1 ANME-2 cluster archaeon
TAATTTTCGAATATTTCAGCTTTACTGTCTAAACTTGATCGGGCGCAGCATAGTGATTTAGTTTTAACAATATTTCTGGAAGTTTCAATTGTGGCGCTTTTCAGGTACTTTTCCGACAATCTCATATCATATTTCTATATTATTACTCTTGTTTTAATAATCCATAAAACTATATTATCTTAACCCGACAAGGCACTATCCCATAATGTCAACGATGGTCAAAAATTCCCCATTTCCGGCGGTTTAAAATTCCCACCCAAATATTGGTTTAAAAAAACCAAATCTTAAGTTAATAGCGACCTTATTTGATTGTGACAATACATGATTCGCACTTTCATAGCCGTGGAACTCCCCCCACATATAAAAGAAGCTGTCCAATCCATCCAGCAGGAGATGGACTTCAAAGGATTGAAACTCGTGAAGCCCGGCCTGGTACACCTGACCATGAAATTCTTAGGTGACATTCCAGAATCACAGGTGGAACCCATTTCCCAAGCCCTTGGCGGTATTGACTGCCCCCCGTTCCCTGCAAGGATCACCGGTGTAGGCGTGTTCCCCAAGCCCGCATACATGAAAGTGATATGGCTGGGGGCACAGGGTGAGTTCGAACGCCTGCACAACGAAGTAGAACGTACCCTCAAAGAGTTCAGGTTCAAGAAAGACCGGGGTACATTCACGGCACATGCTACCCTTGCCCGCGTAAGGCATCTGGACAACCCTACAAAGGAACAACTTGCACAGGTGCTGGCCGGATTGCAGGATGTAGACCTGGGTGAGTTCACAGTCGGTCACATCACATTTAAAAAGAGCACACTAACGCCCCAGGGACCTATATACGAAACCCTGAAGAAAATCCCACTATAACGATACAAACATGAACAAAAGCAATATATTAACCGAAATCCTGGGCAGAATAAAACCCACAATGGATGAACAGCAAAAGATGCAGAAGGTTGCTGACCATATCATATCCCTGGTTGACCAGGTGGCCGCTGGGTCAGGTTTAACTGATGTTTCAGGTACGCTTGTAGGCTCTGCCGCCAGAGGGACCTGGATATCGGGTGAACATGACCTGGACATATTCATCACTTTCCCTGAGGAAACTTCTAATGAAGAATTGAAAAACGTGGGACTAAGAATCGCCAGGCAGGTAGCGGCCAATGCCGATCGATTTGAGGAACGTTATGCAGAGCATCCCTACATCCACGCTCATTTTAACGATTTTGAGGTGGACCTTGTACCCTGCTTCAGGGTCGGGAGTGCAGCACAGATAAAATCGGCAGTGGACAGGACACCTTTCCATAACCAGTTCATCCTTGAAAGGATAAAGGGACTGGAAGATGAAGTGTTACTACTTAAACAGTTCATGAAAGGCGCAGGTGTGTATGGTTCAGACCTCAGGACCGGCGGTTTTTCCGGATACCTGGCAGAATTGCTCATCATCCAACACGGCTCATTCATACAAGTCCTGGGAGCAGCCAATACCTGGAAACCAGGAACCCTCATAGACATCATGGAACATGGAAACAAGCAACATAATGACCCGCTGGTGATGGTGGACCCAACTGACCCGGCCAGGAATGTTGCCGCAGCACTCACGCTTGACAGGTTTGCCGGATTTATTGACCGGGCCCGGCAGTACCTGGATTCTCCTGCTTTGGAACAGTTCTTTCCTTCTCTGGCGGCTCCCATAAGCGATGCGGAATTTGACATAATTACTAGTACACGCGGGACATCCCTGGTGGCCGTGGTCTTTGACAGGCCCGATGTGGTGGAGGACGTGCTATACCCACAGCTTTTCATGCTGCACAGTAGTCTAACAGACCTGCTGTCAAGGCATAAATTTTCAGTCCTGAACAGTGATGTATGGGCTGGTGATGGGGAAGCGGTTGTAGTGCTGGAAATGGAAGTGGCGCATTTACCATTTGTGAAAAAACATACAGGACCGCCGGTATGGGAGGGAGCCCATGCAAGGGATTTTAAACAGAAGTACCTGGAAAACAGGGGGCTGTCAGGAGTATATATCAAGAACGGAAGATATGTTGTGGATGTACTGAGACCATATACTGACGTGACAGAACTTATCAAAAACGAACTTCACAATTGTCGGTTGGGGAAGCACGTGGGTGCAAGTATAAGGAATGGTTTTGAAGTCAGAATAAACAGAGAACTTTTAAAGATAAATGGAGAAGAATTCAAGATTTTCTTACATGAATTCTTTAACATTGAATTATAGAAAAATATTCACTGATACTCACTCATATACATTCGTATTTATTTCATCCGGCACTGTCAGTATCTCCGAATAACTATTGAAATTTCATTCATTTTCCTGCACTTTGATTAGAATTTTCGAACAATTGAACCCGATACGAA
>JAKRWB010000144.1 GCA_022353185.1 ANME-2 cluster archaeon
GTATAACATAAAATCGGCCACGTAAGAGGTATTTAAGTAATGGCCTGTGCCATTGACTGTGTGGTATTTTTTAGGTTCTTTCAGTTCGCTAAAGTAATTTCTTAAATATAGTTTATCGTCGTAATTTTCTAGTTCTCCATCAATTAAGAATATAGGTATATGATCACTAACTATATACTCATCATACAGCAATTGTAAATCTGAAATAATTGACAAATATGTATCCAAAGGTATAGGTTCTTGTAATCCTCTATATCTTGATTTTCTTTCACAAAGATACTGCAAATCTGGTGAACTTCTATTGAGTAGACGTTCTTCTATCCTTCTAGGAGGACCAATAACTACTATTTTCTTTATTCTTTTATCCCTAAGACCAGCCTGCATAACAGAAAAGGATCCACCTGAATGGCCTATTGCATATATTTTTGATTTATCAACATTCTTTATGGAATAAATATAGGAAACAGCTTGGAAAATATCATTACTTTCATCCCATGACTCAACAAGTTCGATTCTCTCAGGGTCATCAGATTCCCCTATACCTCTCCTATCATATGTCAGAACTATGTAACCTCTTTCGACCAATTTTTTCGCAAGTATTCTACAGATGGGTAGCTTTCTACCAATAGGTGTTTCGCCATGAACCAAAACGACTCCCGGGTGAAGTTCATTTCCTTCATTTATTTTCGGAACATAAAGAGTTCCAATAATACATGACTTTCGGATAAAATGATTTTATCACCATCCTAAATGTCACAATCTTTAAACAAAATATTTCTAAGTTCTCTATTTATTGTCAGTCTTTAGTTTGAAAGTTACAATACTTGCAAAACAAGGCTTAACATGTTTTCTATTGCCACTATCAAATTAATTCAATTTTTATATCAATATGTTATTCTGCTGTGATTTTTGCCTTTCAAAACGCACTAAATTTTTAAATGATATGAAATAATGTACAAATTATATGCAATGAATTATAATTGAACATTATTAAATATAAATTTTTTGGTTAATATTAGGAAAACTTAATATAGGTCTTCGTATATTGGCTATTGTAGATATTCATGATCTCGATAGTCGCTTTATAATGTCTATTGTGTGAAATATATTTTTGTGACATTTAGGTTGGTGATGAAATTCAAATTTCCGAAACTCATGTAATAGTTAATCCATCACTTTGAAATGTTACTGTTTTTCCATAGTTGTCAAAATAAAAATCCACGTCTTCATTTGAACTATAAAAATCATACACATTTTTAATCGGTTTAAAATGATGTCTTTCATGATAAAGTGTGGTGCATGTTGCGAATATAATAATTACTGCAATTAACAGTATTATTTTTGTATTGTGCTTCATAATCTGGTAGGGTAGGTGATGTGAGATGGAGTCTCCATCCGTCTTCGTTTTCTCTTGATTAATTTCTATCCGTAATATCTTCAAACTCAATTCGCTTCTATTTAATGTATTCAACAACTATGTTTGCGCTTCCACTCGCCGATTCCTTTAATTGTTCAATCTTTGGTTGAAGTTGTTCCTTAATTTGTTTCCTTTGATGCCAAGTAGATTTTACTAATGAAAATAAATTTTCAGTATTAAAATTTGTAAATTCTATTGTTTTATCTTCCTGTTCGATTTCCCTCATGAAACTTCTACTTTTAGGATACGGAATAATTCCAACCAAGGGAACACCCATCGCGGAGGCAAGAATTAATGAATGTGTTCTCATTCCAATAAGAAGATCTAACTCACCCATCAACCCCATAATTTCATTATGTGTATACTTTTTGTTAGTTATCATTTTAACATTTTTTTGATTCTTAATTTTTCTAATTACTTCCTCTGCAATTTTAACGTCCATGTGTTGAGTTATTATAAAGACTATCTCAACTTCCAACTCTTTAATGAGGCGATCAGAAACTTCTGCAATAATGTTAGTGAATTCTACTCTAGATAACTTTTTTTTATCTCCACTTATAAATGCATCAATATAACTGTTAATATTAAACCCTATTAAATGTTGATTTTTTTTGACTTCTTCTATTTCCATAATTTCCTTTACTCTTGCCTTTGGAGCAGGTGTGTTATTTAAAGCAGAATCTGCTGATAAATGAATGTGCGCATGAACGATTCCTAAACTTTTTAAAAGATTCAAAGAGTCCACATCTCTAAGAATAATATAATCCGATTTATCTAAAATTGACTTTAATAGCTTTTTACCAATTTTTGTGTTCACAGGTCCTAAACTAACATTATATAATATTACCGTTTTTCCCATTTTTTTTGCAAGTGGAATTAATATGGCAAGTGTGGATAAATAGTTAAATAATGGATTGAAAAGTTTTCTATCGAAAAGGATAGCATCTGTTATGAGAGTGACATCTGTACGGTAAATTGACAATAAAGTTGGTATTCCCAACATTTTAATGCTGAAATTCCATGGCATCAATCCAATAGGCTTTACCAAGTAATTTGAATAATTCTCATGGATAAATTTTGGGTTTATCGTGGGTACTTCAAATATAATGTTAGGATTTAACTTTGATATATCTGAAAATATACCTGCTAATATTGCAGCATCTCCTGCATTCCGACCTGAATAATTTCCTAAAACCGTAATACTTTTTAAACAATTCATTTTATTCAATCTTCCTTAAGTTTATTCATTTTGAATTTTTTAATATTCATGTTCGGTATTTCAAAAAAATTCTTAACTTTGTGAATAAGATGCCAGTTCTTGAGAAAAGGATTTTCATGACTATTTTCCTTATTCTATTATTCTTACTTAATATTAAAGTTAGTGAGAAAAAATACTCTTTTAATTGATCTTTTATAGTAATTGTTGGATTACATAAGTGATATTCAGGTTTAGGTTTATTCTTACGTTTTAATTTAGATAACCTGACAAATGCCATTTTTCTTTTATTGGTTATATTATGTATAAATCTTTCAAATTTACTATTTCCATAAAGTTTTTCTAGAAAAATTGCATGATCTTCCTCTGCTCTCGTAAGAAGTTCCCCCCCTTTTTCAGTTCTTTGAAAAACCAATGTCCACCCACCCTTATACGTCCACTCACCACTACCATCTTGAACCCACGGATCTGCAAAAGAAATATCTGCAAGTTCACTGGAGCCATCAATACAATACAAACATCGTTTTGCACAATATAACCGACTCAAATAGTTGAATGCGCCGTCTTTATAGTTCGAATAATGCAAATTATGTGTGGTTCCATTTTTCAGCGTAACTCTGATAACTCCAGGCCACATTCCTCCTCTATATTCAAATTTTTTAATTTTATTTTGAGGAGTTCTTGAAATTTTCTGAAGATCTAATGTAGCTTCTTGCTCAAGGTTCATGCTGCAGTAAATTCCTAACGCCAAATAAATTTTATCTTTTATAATGGGATCGATATCTGCTAATTTTCTAAAACCATGTATATGACATGGCAAACCTACTAATGCGAATTTACCTTCCATTTGCCTTATTTTGCTTAATAATTGGTTGACAGGTACAATAGTATATCTTGATTGCATACTTTGCAGTAATTCATCTTTTGTTTTTGCAATAATTGCTCTTGATTCCCAGGGTAATTTTGGATCCATTGTGGTCACAATCGCACCATCAATAATCTTTTTTTCTAATAAATAAATTAATAATTGTGTAATTATCCCCCCACTACTTGCATTTGCTCTTACATTTGGATCTAATGCATAGCCTGCATATGCATTTGTAAAAAAGCCAAGTACCTCATCAATTTCAAATTTTTTACTAAAAAGTTGCATAGTGAGGTCTGGAAAATTAACATCAATCCCTGGACAAACTTCCATACAACGTCCACAATCTGTACATAAAAAATTCGATACAGGATAATTACGATCATTGAAGGTTATAGCACCAACAGGACAAACTCCAGCACACGTTCCACATCTTACACACAAATCATTATCAACAATATTTTTCAATTTATTAACTGACATATTAAGGTCTTCTCCTTAAGCCGTATATCCCACCACCAATTAAACTGATTCCAACTTTTTGTGCATAATAAAGTAATGATATTGAAACTGCAATGTAGTCTAATATTCCAATTTGTGTGAAAAAATATAAAAATGCACTTTCTCGAACACCAATTCCATTGATAGATATTGGTAGCATTTCAATTACTGAAATTATTGGGATAAATATAAAAAAATATAATAGAGCAATATTCTGATGTAAAGATAATGTAATTATATAAAAGTAAATAATTACTGTAAATTCTGCAAATAAAGAAATAATCAAAATTTCAATGCATTCTTTTTTATGATGTTTATAAATCTCTAATGAATAATATGTTTTTTTGATTATATTCTTACTGTCAAACTGTAAAAGTAATCTAATTATATTAAATTTTTTAAAATAATTTAAATTGAGTATAATGATAATGAATAATAAAGATATTAACGCAAGTACTCCTATTAATAAGGCTAAATTTTTTATTACTGGTATATTAAAGCCAATAATAATTCCAATTACACAATAAACTATTATAGCTATTGCACCAGTTAGTCTTTGAAGAATTATAGTACTAACCGATTTAACTGTTTGGTTACTATGTTTTGAAATATCATGAGCTCTTACAAAATCACCACCCATAGATGTTGGAAGAAAATTATTAAAAAAAGCACCGACTAATGTAATCGAAACCAAAGTTTTTAATGGAACTTGTATTCCTTGAACTGACAATAATATTTTCCACTTATAAGCTCTTATTGGGAGATTTACAAATTGCAAACAAAATGCCAATAAAAAAAAATATACATTAGCAGTCTTAAAGGTAAAAACAATATCCTCCAAATTCATTTTTAATAAAATATATATAATTAAAAATAAACTTAAACATATTTTTAAAATATTTAAAATTAAACTTTTATTAAATGTCATTTTTCACTTTCTTTTTTTGACTACCTTTGCAGGGACACCAACAGCGATTGAAAATTCTGGAATGTTTTTAGTCACTACGGATCCCGCTCCGATTATACTATCTCTTCCTATTTTCACTCCATTTAAAATATACACACCCACGCCAATCCAAACATTATCTTCTATTATAATATCACCTTTTGACTCCTTTCCTTGTACAATAATAGGAATATCAGTTCTTTCAAATCTATGTGTTGGTGCACCCATGATAAAAGAATAGCCGCCTATTAGGACATTTTTGCCAATCTTCAAATGATTGCCATATGTGATAGAACAATTCGAATTTAATTTAGTGTTATCTCCTATTTCAAGAAAACCATTTCCTTTTAATCTTACAAATTGATTTAAGATAATATTATTCCCCAATTCAATTCCAGTGCTATTTTCACCATCAACTTCTAATTGACAATAATCATCAATCAGAGTATTATTTCCTATTTTAATCTTGCAAGGTTGCCGTAATCTAATATTCTTTCCAAAAAATACATTACGTCCAATTTTTTTAAATAAAAATCTATAAAGATGTTTTCTTGAATATAATCCTACTGCCCCAGGTAATGAAGAAGAAATGGAAGTAATTAATTCAAATTTTAACAAATCTAGAAATTTGTAACTCCCAACCACAGTTTCTTGATATATTCTAAAATTAGATTTGTTTTTCATGAACAGTTCTTGCTGCATTTTTGATAATTCTTCCCCATTCATTCCAGTTCTTCCTTTGAAATTATAACATATTTACTTTTGATTATAGATAACCTTCTTTTCTATACCATTCTGCTGTCTTTTTTATTCCTTCTTCTAAACTGACTTTAGGTGTGTATCCTAACTCTTTTCTTGCTTTAGAAATATCAAAAGCCCGGTCCTTCCTGAATATATCCACTCTCCGCCTGAAAATTGGGGGATTGATTCCCAGTGGATAACAGGCCGCCTCGCATAACAAAGCAGCAGTCCACACAGGCCAGAAGAAGGGGAAGCGAATTTTAGGCTTTTTTACCTCCAATACATTCGCTATTATTTCTACAAGCTCATTCAGTGATAGGTACCTTCCCCCTCCGATTATATAAGTTTGTCCAAGTGCATTTTCTTTTTTACCGCAGAGTATAAACCCCTCCACAAGGTCGTCAATATAAGTGAGATGGTACAAAACTTTTCCATCTCCAACCATCACAAACCTTCCGGTCTGGATGGTTTTGAACAGTTTAAGGAACCTTAGGTCCCCAGGACCATAGATGCCCACAGGTCGTACAACCGCTCCTGGCAATCCTTTTTTAAAGTAATCTAAAGCCAGTTTCTCACCCTCGACCTTTGTTTCTTGATAGACATCTCCTGGGTTGTAAGGATAGCTCTCATCTGCTGGCGGCTTTGAGATATGACCATGAACACCAGCTGTACTGCAGTGGATAAAACGATCTATATTTGCATGCATCGATGCTTCCAACATATTCTTAGTGCCATTGACATTCACATCCCTAAATGGCTTTTCACCAATTCCACCCCCCTCTCGGTACATTGCCGCAAGATGGTAAACCATATCAAAACCACTAAGAGCTTTTTTTAATAAATCCTTATCTGTAATATCTCCTAAGATTATTTCGACTCCTAGCTTTTTTAGCAATTCAGTGTTGCTCGTTTTTCTGGCCAATGCGCTTACTTCATATCCATCTTTTACAAGCCTTTGTATAAGATGACCGCCTGTGAATCCTGTCCCGCCTGTTACAAACACTTTCATAACTTTCCCTCATTATACCTGATCAATTGCTGGAGTATAGATCGATCTCACATCTTCTATTTCTTCCTGAATCCTTGATTCGTCCCATCCTAACTCCCTGGCCATAATACGGGCAGAGGTTTCAAGACCTTCATCTCCCGGATACTCTGCGGTTCCAAGTTCAGTACGCCTCAGGATTACATCTGATAACTTAAGAGCCATCTCTTCCCGAACCCCGTGAATTATTTCGGCTTCTATAACATGTGATATGTCATTTATCCTTCGACCATAACCCGGATCTTCATCCAGATATTTTAATACACTTTTATATTCAGATCCATAATTATAGACAAGGTTGCGAATTGTTCCTTCGTCCAGTTCTTTTGGTCTGTTTTTTATTGCATTGTTTAGGAAATCGTTGAATCTTTCAATATTTCCTCCATAAATAGGGGTATCCATGGTCGTGCATTGAGGCGGTTTTTTTCCCAGGTTCTTATAAATCATATCAATGGCTGTTTGAGCCGTATTTCTTGCTGTTGTATACTTAACACTAACAATTGATATCAATCCATCAATCCCTTCGTTCTTACTGTCGTATATCCTATTGCTCTTACTGATCGTAACATCCCCATTAGAATCGATCTCATCGATAGGGATAAGGCCCTGGTAAAAAAAAGTAACATCTTTGCGTGTAAGTGCAGCCTGTGGATAAGCCTCATTCACTTCTTCGATCAATCTATGGATGTCGCTTTCAGTGGTAGTAAACTTATTTAGATCACCCTGGTATGGTTCCTGTGCGGTTCCGATCAAAGAATAATCTCTCCATGGCGAGATGAACAAAAGACGGTAACCTTTATTGATAATAGCATCTTCATCCTTGAATGTTTTTTGGAATTTGACCCCGAAAGCATAGTCTTTAACAAAAACTCGATTTACAACGATCAACCGCATTATTGATAAATTGACCTTACGATTGAAAGGAGTACCAACAAAGCTCAGCACATCATCTACCCATGGCCCGCTGGTATTTAATACCACTTTTGCTTGAATTTCCAGTTCTTCATCAGTGAGCAGGTCTTTTGCTTTTACGCCTGTTATACGGTTCTCATCCTTTAGAAAACCCGTTACTTCAAGATAATTAGCAACATCAGCACCGGATTGTACTGCAGACCTGATAAAGGAAATAAGTAAACGCTCAGTATTATATGCCTGAGAGTCATACCAGATCGAAGCACCTGTCAGACCCTCCTCCCGCAGGCCGGGGATCAAACGTAAACATTCCTCTTTGGAAATAGTTTTTCCATTGGGAATATGTTTCTGCGGATCGTTCAACCGGTTACGATCGTAACTGGCAAGATCAAATACCTTCAATGCTATGGGCATAATAAGTCGCATGATACGCCCGTATGTGGGTATTATACAAGGCATTGGGTGTACCAGATGAGGTGCGGTCCGCATCAGATTGGTCCTTTCGCATATAGATTCACGCATTCTTTTAAAATCGCCATGCTGAATATATCTAAGGCCACCGTGAATCGTTTTCTGACTGTTGGATGAATTCTTTGACCCAAAATCATACTTATCTAATAATGCTACTGATAAACCTCTGGATGCCGCATCCCACGCAGCTGTAGCACCATAGATGCCACCCCCGATGATCAATACATCATATTTTTTATTAAACAGCCTCGCTGTATCTCTTTTCATATTATTCCTCGATTGGATTAATCCCACTTTTTTTATATAGTAGTTTTTAATTTTATTTTAATCTTTGTCAGTTGTATTTCTATTTAAAGGCAAATACCATTATATGCCATCCTATTGGCCTAACTATCGACCTGGGAATTATGTTGAACACCGGCACAAAAATGTCATTGAACATTACTGCTTTTAAGCCATGATGCAAACGTGTCTTTCTCGGGAAACGTTCTGGGATTATTTTGACCGTTGAAAACCTAAGGAGCATCTTCTTGACTTCTCCGATAGAATATTTGTTAAGGACCGGGGCATCCTCATGCTCCAGTTCTGTTTTAAAAAGCTTTGACATCCAGTTCAGCCATGAGTTTCGATTGTAGACCATTATAATAGCCTCACCACCAGGTTTTAATACTCTGAATATCTCATCTACCATTTTCTGGGCATTGGCTGTATATTGTAATACTCCGTGTGCATAAACCACATCGAAACTATTATCATCGAACTTGAGCTGTTCTCCATTCATTACACGAAGATCCCCTACTACAGCGTTGAACGCAAAATTCTTCTCAGCAAGCTCTATAGACTGTTGTGCAAGATCCACGCCGGTAACTCTGGCACCATTCTTGGCAAATCTAATCAGGTCTATACCTACTCCACAACCTATTTCTAATAGGTCTTGTTCGTGATATTTTGAGAAATCTACCACCTTTGGCAGATAATCCAGTTTATCAAACCTGTATTCTTCAAGATCTTTGAAAAAACCTTCTGTTCCCACCGGATGCCTGGCAATTTCCAAATCATGGATATGCTCGTTCCAGTACTGCTTAATCACTTCTAGCGTTGCTACGTTATTTGATTCGTTACTCATAGTAATTTCCAGCCTCGTTATCGATATATATATCATGCCACATCTCAAATACCATGAGTGCCCATAACTGATGGGCATTGTTCCTCTTTTTTTCGAGATGCTGTTTCATCAACTTATTTACGTATTCATACTCTACATAGCCTTTTTCTTCAATTCTCCTCTTTGAAAGAGTTTCAATCATCATATCCCTTAGATCCTCTTGTAGCCAGTTTTTCATAGGTATGCTGAACCCCTGTTTTTTTCGGTAAATTATTTCTTTAGGAAGCAGTTTCAACATTGCTTTTTTAAATATATATTTGGTAGAAAGCCCGTGAAGCTTAAGATTTGGAGGTATGCCTGCTACAAGTTCCACAAAATGGTGATTCAAAAGAGGTACTCTTGCCTCAAGCGAGTTAGCCATGCTCATTCTATCCACCTTAACAAGAATGTCATCAGGAAGATACATCTTCATATCCACATACTGCTCCCTGCTTAGAGAGTTGCTTGTGTTGTTGTTTGAATATAATGTGTTTACTACTTCAAAAGAGTTTAGATTTTCCAGTTCACTTTGTAACTTGCTTGAATATAATTTTTCTTCATCAGGCAAAAAAAACTGCCACCTAACATGCCTCCCTTCCTCTGGAAGAGAAGAACCCTCAACAAAGCGTTTAAGGATATTAGTTAAACCTTTTTTTTGAGAGGAATAAGGAAGCGTATGTATAGATGGTAATATAATTTTATTCCTCAGAATAAGAGGTAGCTTTCTGTAATATTTGTCAAGATGGCTTGCGATATACCAGTCATATCCGGCAAACTGTTCATCTCCCCCATCTCCTGAAAGTACAACCTTTACGTACTTACTTGCAATTTCTGAAACCAGATAAGTTGAAAACGCTGAAACATCTGCGAAAGGTTCATCAAAATATCGGATAATTTTTCCGGCAAGCTTTACAGCATCTGGCTTAATGACCTCTTCATGGTGTTCGGTATTAAAACGCTCGGCTACAATTCTGGCATATTCCAGTTCATTATAAGATTGATCCTCAAAGCCTATCGAAAAAGTTTTAACAGGTTTCTCACTATGTTGGCTCATCATAGCTACTATTGAACTTGAATCAATACCACCGCTTAAAAAAGCTCCCACCGGAACATCGCTTACCATTTCTAAGTTTACTGATTTTTTAAGAGTATCGTATATTTGCCTGCAGAAATGTTCTTCTGAAAAACTGTTTTGTGAAAATTTAAGATCCCAATATTTTCTAATTGAAATGCTGTTGCCTTTGCAAAATAATATATGACCTGGCATCAGCTTCTTAATCCCATTGAATATACTTTCAGGAGCAGGAATATATTCAAAGGAAAGGAAATAATGGAATGCTTTAAGGTTGACTTCTCTTTTTACATCAGGATGCTGCAGTATTGATTTGATTTCAGAGGCGAAAATCAATTTATTTTTTAATATAATATAATGCAGCGGTTTAATACCTATGCGATCCCTTGCCAAAATCAGTTTTTTTTTATTTGAGTCCCATATTGCAAGGCTGAACATACCATTAAGTTTCGATACAAAGCTGTCTCCAAACTCTTCATAAAGATGGACTATCACCTCGGTATCGCTTGAAGTATAAAACCTGTGCTTTTTTTCCAGAGAAAGGCGAAGTTCTTTATAATTGTATATTTCTCCATTTAACACTATCCAGATAGAACCATTTTCATTATGAACAGGTTGGTGTCCGCCTTCAACATCAATTATGCTAAGTCTGCGCATACCCAGCCCGATGCCCCTTTCTAAAAATATACCTTCATCATCAGGCCCACGGTATTCAATCACAGAGCACATTTTTTTTAGCAGGTGCTCATCAGGATAGCTTTCGTCAAAGTTACAATAACCGCATATCCCACACACTTCAGGCGCTCCTTAGTGATCCAATATAATCGTATAAATCCTCTGTTTTAGATATAAAAGCACTGTAACTGTATTTAATTTCGGCTAACTCCTTTGCCTTTTTGCCAATATTTTCCCCCAACTTTTTGTTGGTAAGAATTCTAAGCAAACCAACAGCAAAATCATCAGGATTTGGTTCGGTCAGCACGGCTATCTCTTCGTTTAAAACTTGCGTATGGGTAAGTAAATTGGTAGCTATGATTGGTTTTCCTGATTTGAGATAAGAATAAATTTTTAAAGGCGTATTTGTTCCTGTGACGCGAGGCGACACCAGAATATCTGCAATCTCCATAAACAGCGGCATCTCCTCCACCGGGCGTTGACCGGTAAATACAACGTAATCCTTTATCCCTAACTTCTCAGCCATTTGTTCCATCTCTCTGATCTGTTTATCTTCCCCACCTACCAGAATATATATCATATCAGTTATTTCATTAATTACTATTGGAATCGTTTTTATTAAAAGATCAATTCCTTGGTATGGCTCAAAAGTCCCGGTATAAAGTATTATTTTCTTATTTAGAGCACCTAAATTATTCCGAAGCTCTCTGGTTTTTTCTTCTGAAATATTGCAGTTGCACTCTGAAACAGTGGTGTTTTCGATAATCCATAACTTTTTATTAGGGTCAATAAGTTTTACACTCTCTCCCAAATGAGGACAGATCGCAATTATTGCGTCTGAATTTTTTATTATAAACTTCTCGCCGAAATTAGCTAATTTTATCAATATTTTATTACTTGTAAAATTAAAATTTACAAGCTGCTGAGGGATGCTCGAGTGCATATCATATATAAGTGGAACTTTAAAAATCTTTTTAAGAAAAACTCCGGCCAGAGCAGCTTCCTCATGTACATGAATGCAATCATATTTCTTGTTAAGGATCATAAGTAATGCTTTAAGGGACAATAAAGCATCCAGGGGTATTTTTGTAAGAGACGGACCTATAGCAATTCGCTTTACAAAAGGAACAGACGGTATTCTATAAATATTCACATTATTAACATTAACGTTTTTACCTATATGGTACACTATCAAATCCACTTCATGACCTAATTTTCCCAGTGCTTTTATGCGGTTATATACGCTAAAAGGCGTACCTCTGGGCTCTAAAAAAGGCTCTGGAGCCAACATAAGTATTTTCATAAAAACCTATAGATTATAATTTTCATTCAATAACTTCCCTTATAGAGTATATCGGTTTGTTTAAAACCTCATAATAAGTCCTGATTATAATCTCACCCAGCAAGCCCATGCTGATAAATTGTATTCCCAAAATCGTAAGAAGTACGGCCAGCATTAGCAGTGGTCTATCTCCGATGGATACATCGTAAAAGAATTTAATAAATACTAAATACCCTCCAGTCAAAACACCCAGAAACCCTGATATAATCCCCGGAATCCCGAAAAGCTGCATCGGCCTTGTTGAGTAGCTGAGCAGAAACTTTACAGTCATCAGGTCAAGTAGTCCTCTGAACAACCTTGATACAGTGTATTTAGACTTCCCGTGAGTTCTGGGATGATGGCTCACAGGTATCTCTTTAATGGACACACCCATCCAGCTTGCAGCCGCGGGGATATACCGGTGCATCTCTCCGTATAAACGAATGCTTTTAATGATTTCACTTCTATACGCCTTTAATGTACAGCCGTTATCGTGCAGTTTGATATGCGTCAATCTGGACGCTAACCAGTTAGATATCTTGGAGGGTATTTTTTTTGAGAGCAGGGGGTCGTTTCTATCAACACGCCAGCCGCATACCATATCATAGCCGTCTTCTATTTTTTCTAGAAACTTAGGAATGTCTTCAGGATCGTTCTGCAGATCTCCGTCCATGGTTACTATTATATCGCCGCTGGCATGGTCAAAGCCTGCTGAGAGCGCAGCGGTCTGCCCGAAGTTGCGGCGGAAACGGATAATCTTCACAGCGGCATCCTTTTCGTGGAGCTGCCGCAGGATTTCGAAGGTATTGTCTGTGGAGCCGTCGTCAATGAAGATAATCTCGCAATCGGTATAAGGCGAAATAACATTCCTCAGCCTTTCGTACAGCTCCGGCAGATTTTCTCCCTCATTCAGCAAGGGGATCACTATTGAAATAGATGGACTGCTGATAATCAGGTTTTCCATATTAGCACCACTGGTTAGTAGACTATAAATAACTTTTGGCTAATTATGATGAGTTTTATCGAAAGTGAAGGACTAATTGACGAACTCTCAGCATAAATACTTATCAAACATAATCGCAAACATCAATCATACTATCAATAGATCTCAAATACTATTCGCTGCGAGTACAATGTCAGGGATTCTGCTTTTTTACTGAACCAAACTGTCCACATATCTTTTAACTCCCACCTTTATATCAACCGTCGGTATGTACCCAATCATCTTCCCGGCTTTAGTCACATCAGCATACGTGTGCCGTACATCCCCTTTTTGCGCCCCGACATGCTTCACCTGCACATCTTTCCCGACTGCCTTTTCAATCAGCCTGACCAGATCGTTAACTGAAATCCTGCTGCCTCCACCGATATTAAAACTCTCACCTGCCACATCACTGCCGGCAGCCAGCAGGTTTGCTTGCACCACATCGGATACATAAGTAAAGTCCCTGGTCTGAGTGCCGTCTCCAAAGACCTCAATCACATCCTCGTTTAGTCCGGCATGGACGAATTTATTGATGCCCATATCTGGCCGCTGTCTGGGTCCATATACCGTAAAATATCTTAGCGATACCGTGGGAGTACCATAATTCTTATAATATAATGAACATAAATTCTCCGCCGCCAGTTTCGTGACCCCGTAAGGGGAAAATGGATTTTTCGGGGCGTCTTCGCGAATAGGCAGTTTATTTGCATCTCCATATATGGATGATGAAGACGCAAAAACAAACTTTTTCACCTTTTTATCCTTATAGTACTCCAGCAGTTTCTGGGTCACCAGGATGTTATTTCGTGTGTAAATCTCAAAACTCCTGCCCCACGAAGCTCTCACTCCAGCCTGTGCAGCCTGGTGGAATACGTAATCCACTTCAGGGAATTCGGTAATGTTCACGATGTCCTTTTCTATGAATGTAAAGTTTTCGTGATCAAGTGCATTTTTTATGTTGTTTTCTTTGACTGCTCTTGGATAATAGTCAGTGAAACAATCAATGCCAGTAATTTCATGTCCCTCTTGCAGCAATTTATCTGTCAGATGGGAGCCTATAAATCCTGCACAGCCTGTTATTAACGATTTCATTTTATCACTATGTTTAAATATTTAAATTGGTTTTTTATTTTTGGGGTGACATACCATTATAGACTATTAAGAACGATTCCATTGTATATAAACATATATATTCGACTTATTGAATTGATAATTGCAATAGCGTCACCAAAATCATAGTAGGTTAAAAATTGCACTTTCTGAAAGCTTTGAACCCGATAACGTGAACTATTGTTTATTTATTTCAGTCAGTCTCCAATAAACTAAAAGTGAGCGTCACTCCTTCAACACCTGACCAGTTTTCAAATTCCCTCCTACACATAAAAAATCGGCATCAACAGAGTCTTTTATAAATTTCTTTGTAGGAG
>JAKRWB010000145.1 GCA_022353185.1 ANME-2 cluster archaeon
AGCTTCAAGTTCTTCCTGTGTTACAATCTCTTCAGTATTGCGCTTAATAAGTGAGAGTCTGTCCATAACTGTTCAACCACCTGGTAGATTCCAGAGTACACTATTTTAGATAATATAAATATATCTACAACCAGCGCCAGCAAATAATGTATTGCACCTACTCCCCAAGAGCCTTCTTCACGCTATCAATGAGTTCATGGCGGCCGAAAGGCTTGGTAATATAATCCGTTACACCCACCACATGCAGCCCAATCATCATATCAATCGGCTGGGCTTTGGCAGTTAACATGACAATAGGCATGTCCCTGGTCTCTTCATTATCGATAATCTTCTTTCTGGTGGCCCAACCATCCATTTTTGGCATCATGATGTCAAGTAACACCATATCAGGCTTATCAAGCTTGATCATCTCAAGGGCTTCCTCTCCGTTGTATGCAACAAAGGTTTGATATCCTTCAGTTTCCAGGACAAGTTTCACAAGGTCTACCGTATCAGGTTCATCGTCCACTATCAGTATCTTTGCCAAAAAAATTATCCTCCGGCTTGTATCTATTTCTCAAGTTCATATTATTTATAGCTATACATTCCATTAATTATGCTTTATTGGCAGAATAATATGGAAAACACTTCCACTGCTACCGTCCGGATTGTTCCGCACCCATATGGTTCCTTTATGCCATTCAACTATCTTCTTGGTTATGGCAAGTCCCAGACCAGTACCACCGTACTTTCGGGTGGAGCTGGCATCTACCTGGTAAAACCTATCAAACACAAGCTCAAATTTGTCCTCTGGAATCCCAACCCCGGTATCCATAACCGCTATATGGATGTGATGTTTATCCTCGTAATACGCCTGTATCGATACACTGCCGCCTTTATCGGTGAATTTTATAGCATTTCCCAGCAGATTAATAAACACCTGCTCCAGTGCATCAGCATCACACTCCAGTACCAGGTTATCCGGCACATCAACTGTTACAGCGATACTCTTATCAGTTATTTCATTCACTAAATCATCGACAACATGCTCAATAATCCCCTTCAATCCAACTTTTTTGACCACTCGTTCCTGCTGGTCAAACTTGGACAGGTCCAGCACATTCGATATCAATCGGGTTAATCTATCCACATTTCTAAGCACCACTTTCATGCCTTTAAGCTGCTGATCTGTGGTTTGGCCCAATGTACCGTCCAGCATCAGTTCAGTATATCCCCTGATAGATGTCAATGGCGTGCGTATTTCATGAGATATATTCGCAACTAATTCTGATTTCATCTTGTCAAGTTGTTTGAGTTCTTCATAAGCCATCTCAAGGTTAATATATGACACTCTTAATTCATTCTCAAGTGTCTTTTGCTCAGTAACATCCCTGCGTATCATCACCATACCTGAAATATTGCCTTTCTCATCTTTCAAAGGTGAACCGGTTAACTCAAAATAAGACCGCACGCCTTCATAATCATATTTAGAATGAATCTTCCGCACGATACCTCCAGTTTCCAGTGATGAAATCGCAGGGCAGTCATCACATACCCCACTTTTTCCTTCATATACATTATAACAAAATTGTCCGATTATATCATCACCATATATGTCTTTTGCCAATCTATTTGCAAAGGTGATTTTCATATCCATATCCTGGGCGCTGGCAACATCACTGATGCTCTCAAATATGGTTTCAATTTCATTCCTGGATGAAATAAGTTTAGCCATTGTCTGTTGCAATTTCGCATCCATGTCATTAAATGCATTGGCGAGTTCTCCAATTTCATCATTTGTGCTTACATCTATACCTTCAAACTCCCCTTTTGCTATTGCTTCAGTACCTTCAATTAATTTTTTAATCGGGCTGATAATGGACCTGGTAAAATAGCGTGAGATAAACATAGAGGATACAAAACCTAAAACCAGAAAACCAAGATATGCCCATAGTATCTCATATCCCGCATCGATATACGGCTGCTCAAGTATGCCCACGTACAATATACCTATAATATCTTGATCTAAATTGCGTATCGGTTTATAGGCAGTAACATACCAGGCATTCACCACAAAAGCCTTACTATTCCAGTCTTCTCCCCTCTCCAGCACCGCCTCATTGACTTCCTGTGACACCCTGGTGGTTATGGCCCTCTCCCCCAAATCTGTTAAGACATTGGTTGATATCCTGAAATCTTCCTGGAAAATGGTAGCAGTGCCTACATCCCTGCCGGCATATTCCACGTCCTTGAATAAAGCATCCTGTATTATGTCAACAATCGTGTAATCCCTGTTAATCAGGTTGGCCCCGTACAACACGCCAACCAAATTACCTTCATAGTCAAATATGGGTGTAGCTGCCATCAATACCATACCAGAGGTTGAATTTGTATCAGGTCTGGGTTTTGCTTTGGGTGTGGGTGTGAAATCCATGTATGCCTGTGCGGCCAGTAATCCACTCTCCTTTAGCAGTTCCTCACGTGTCATTATTTCAATGGATGATACAGTTTCGCCCTTCAATGCCTGCTGGATAAGACTGTTATTAATTACTGAGTCGCCAAACACTGCAGGATTCCTGGCCCTGGCAATCACCACTCCATGCTTGTCAGTAACCGTAAGAATGTCAATCGTATCGTTGAAACGTTCATGGTATATGTCAAAAAGTCCCTTGCTAAGAGCTGCAGAATCATTCTTGATTAGATTATTACGTATACGTGAATAACCAGACGAATACTTCACAATCTCCTCTGTATTAGTTAACTGGGTCTGGAATATAACATCAGCCACATCCAGGTCATGTCCAATTTCATTCTGGATGGTGGCTTGCACCATATTGTTGAATAGGTACACTCCCATACCACCAGCTATGAAAAAAGACGTAAAAACTATCACTAAAAATGCAAATGTAATTCTTTTACTGATGGATGTTTCCATATCTCTCACCCTTTTTCATCAATGAGATATCTCTTTTATCAACCAGCCCCAGTATTTCAAAGCTGGTAACAGACATAAGGTCACGCCTAACGATAGTATGATGTTTTCTATAAACAGGTACTTAGATAATTGGTATTCTGAGAAATTCATTAAATTGAAAAGCATAACTAAATCTGTGACCAATGAGACAAAAATTAGTGCACCACCTATGGTAAACAGGTGGTGATATGGTTTCATCTGCAGGGCTTCGCCCAGGCGCTGGCTAAGTTTATACAACACATACACTACTGATAAAAGCGCAGCAATGGAAATCCCTTCAAAAAACAAGTTTAAGAAATAATACATCACATGGCCCCTGTCATAGCCTTATATAATTTTAAAGTCAACAATGATGCTAACAGTATACCTGCTATTTGAATATACTCAATCCATACATAATCTATAGCAACAAAATGCAGAAACTCACCCAATGTCAGTACGGCAGCTATAATGAATAGATAATAATTGGTCTTGATGTTGAACTTTTTCTGATAGAAGTAACCAATGGCCCCGGTGATAAGGATTAACAGGCTTATCACTATCCATGAATAAAAATGAAGCACCTGTGTCATCAAGGAATAGTCCAGTATAATCACCTATCACCTACAATTACATTTTATTTTTTGAAAGCTTCCACAAAGGCCTGAGATGGCGTTTTTACAGGATTTCCCGACATCAATCCAGAATAATCAGTGAACGGTAGTTTGACCTGAATTCCCTTTTTGTTAATTACAAGTTCCCTAATCTCTTTATCATGGTTACTGCCCTTCATTTTCAGGACAGAGATAGCTTTTTTCATTTCGCTCTGGATTTCCACATATCGCAACAGGATGATGCTGTCCATAACTATAGATGAGCCATTTCCTGTGATAGAGGACGAACCCATAAGTTCTGAAGTCTCATTTGTGAACAGCGAAATGATATTTCTGGATGAGAAATACCTTGACAGGATAGATACATATTCACTCATGCTCAAATCGTCCAACAGTGCAAATTTCAAATTATTGACTCCGTCTATGACAACGCGTTTGGCATCCAATTCCTCCACGACATCTTTAATCTCAAGAGCCATCTTGTTCACTTCAAGTTGACTTAAATTTGAATATATTATTTTAACTAAACCACCCGCTTCCAGTTCTTCGAGGTTCCAGCCAAAACTTGCTGCATTATTCCGAAGCTGCACCGAATCCTCTTCAAAACTAACAAAGACACCCGGTTCGCCCATCTTTGCACCATCTACAATGAACTGAAGACCTATCAAGGTTTTTCCGGTTCCGCTCCCACCGCTCAACAGTACAGTGCTGCCCCGGATAAAGCCACCATTGGTCATTTTATCCAGTCCTTTTATTCCAGTAGGAACATGCTCATATTCCAATGGTTTTCTCATATCAGGATGCAGCGAAGGATAAATCTCCAGACCGTCATCAGTAATTTCATATGAATGTTTACCGGACAGATACTTCTGCCCCCTCATTTTGAGGACTTCCAGATGCCTCACCCGTTTATCTCTCAATCGATCATTTGATAGAAAGATAACCCCATCTGCAATGTAACTAATCTCATCTTTCAAAATATTTTCACTAGATAATTCACCAGTAATCAGTACCAATGAATTCCAACTTTTCATTTTATTAAATAGATTATAATAGAATTCCCTCTTCTCGCTTTCATCCATCCAGCTTGTAAGCACATTCACCGGGTCAATGACAATGCGGTCCGGTTTGATAATCTCAATGTTACGTTCAATCTCCTGAATAATAGCTGCAGTACCCTTTTTAATTTGCTCCGGATCAAGGGGTACATACTTCAAGTTACCCTTACCCATCAATGAAATATTATAAAAACTGAATCTCGACATGAAATTGTTTATCATGGCAATGGGTTCTGATATAGCAGTAAAGTATATACAGACTTCATCTTCTCTGGCTGCATTGAAAAGGCTCTGCATGGCAAATGTTGTCTTTCCTGTGCCCATTATCCCCCCTATAAGAACAGTAGACGGCCTGGTAAAACCTTCACCAAGTATTTCATCAAGCCCGGAAATTCCTGATATTACTTGTTTCATAATAACCACTAAATTATTTCCTTTATACTTGCAACTGCCTTATCAAGTTCCAGTAAAATCAAACCCAGTCCTGTATCATGCTCAGTCATAGCAACAAGAAGTGCCTTTGGTCCTGCACCCATACAAATTAATTTACCGCTTTTCGATTCTACAATCACTCGACTGGGTAATCCTTTATTAAGTTCAGATGCGGCCGTTTCAGCAGCACCCAGCATGGTTGCAGACATCGCAGCAAATGTTTCACCCATTATACCCTCAGGCATATCTGAACTCATTAGCAGACCATCCCGACTGGCTATGGCACATGCTTCTATACTCCCCAGATTTTTCAGGTTTTCAAGTATTTCCTGAAGCATTTCGGTTGTTGTAGTCAAGTTTTATCCACCTTCTGTTATTTAAAAATCAGGATGATTTGTATATCGTGTTTTGATATCTCATACATGTTTTTGGAAGTCCATGTATCAAAATATCAATTATAATAACCTGAATATCAGGTCATAAGCATTTTTGTCAGTACTTCCTCCACATTTGTATATTGTATTACTATATGATTTTATCTGTAATATATATTTTTCATTCTTAAAAACTTTGTAGCGTGTTGCGAGAACTACTGCTTCAATGACAGCATTGAAAGCCCGGTTCACCGGTCTTATCTCCTTATGTCTAATTGTGCCGGTTACAGGATGCAATTCAGCGACCAGGACTGTGTTCTCTCTGTTGTATTCTGCTTCAAAGAGCATCCAGGCATTGCAATCCGCTATCACCGGAAAATCTTCAACATTGTCTGTCCTTATAAATTCGAACACATCATCATCCACATCTGACAATGCTGAGCGTACGAACAGCACCGGATCATAGACCATATTAGCAGCCAGCAGTCCTGTTTCCATTATGTTGGTATAAGTTTGCGAACCATTGTACACCCTGACCATGAGTTTCCCCTCATGCCTGATTATACCTATGGGTGCTGCATTGGGTTTACCATCTGAAGAAATTGTTGTCACAATAACTTCATTGATACCTTCCCATAAACCGTACCTGTCAAGTTCCAGATTCAAACTTCCAATCCCCCCATCAACGCAACGAACAGTCCGGCAATCATAATATCTGCAGTTGATCCGGGATTTATACCATCCCGTATAAGTTCTTCATCAAAAGCGCGGATGTCACCCCTTGCATCATCAAATCCTGAAACTTCAATAGTATTAACTATGCTCTTTGCCTGCGCTGATACATTCTCAGCCGTTGGGCCGTCAAATTTTATCCCGATGAAAGTGTCCGGATTCCATGAGAGTATCTCAAGGAAACTCCATACCACTGCATCATTTATGCATATGTGTTCCTTTTTCTTAAGAATACTGTTGGCACATGAAAAGGTAAGTGGATACCCGTTGGTCCACTCCTTCGCAATCATATCATATGAAGATGATATCTCCATCAACTGGTACAATGTGGTCCCGTTGGTCCTGATGTTGTCAATTGATGCCGGGTCGTTCAGGTCAAGGTCAGATACATCTTTCACCCTCACCCCTGCCTGTGAAAATGCTTTATATATCTCAACTGCATCCTCCACAGTAGTATTTTGCACCAGTTCCATGGTCCTGCTTTTCAACTCAGGGAATATTTCAGGTGTGCTTTCGTTCATTTTCGCAAGTTTCCCTGCTGCCATTACAAGCGGCAAAAGCAGCATAAACGCACCGAAATGAGTATTACCACCTTTTTGCCATTTACCGCTTTCAAGCACAGCCTTGTGGATGTATCTGCCAATACCCCCATGGTCCTGTGATGCCTGCTCAAGCACCGGGTACACGCTTACAGCCGAAGCCAGGAAATGTTCGAAGTGGGTGTCAGGATAGTTATGGTCCCTGTCCACATTGCCAGGTTTAGGTGTTGCACATACTTCCAGTATCATGGCAAGTTGGGCATACTGGGCTATACGGTGATTATTATAGGTCATAAGCACTGAGTCCGGCATTCTTCCTGGATTTTATGATTTGATAATATATTATCCTACTGTTATTGTTCTTATGAATATGTATGATTCAGTACCAACTGTGAAAAGCTACCTATTCTTTCAGCACATTTTAGCCCCTATAAGTATTAACAGATCCATCTGGATGAGGACAAGAAAATCCTCCCTTCGGTCGGATTAACTTGACTACATAATTTTATAGATTATATACACAGTACTTCCGAATAGCCCTACTTCCGATTTAAGATTTCTGACCAATCACAAAAGAAAGCATATATTCCATTGAAAAAATTTTTAATCCATAAGCTCATCCCTTATGTCAAAATCTTAGGAGGGGATGAACCTATGGATTTTTCAAAATGCACCAGCCTGTTAGCTATTGCATTAGAAATACTCAGTAATAGTAGTAAATCAAGCATAATAAAGTTACCGAAAAGTGCTACGTATA
>JAKRWB010000146.1 GCA_022353185.1 ANME-2 cluster archaeon
ACAAAGGAATGAATGCACCTTTAATCTTTTATCTTTCCGAAGAAAAAAAGGTTTCATAGATACCATCATAAATCCCTTCATCCACATAAAATCCTTTTCAACAAGGTCTTTCTGATTGTACGTTTTTATTATTTTTTCCGTATCCCAGTCATGCATGTCGGTAAACAGGATCGTCTTGCCAAAAGTAAGTTCTAACTTTTTCTCAGCCTCTATGTCAAACGAAAACGTAAATACATTCTCATTTTCAAACCCTTTAAACAGGAACACTTTCTTATAATCATCAGGGATTATCTTTGAGGCATCGATCAGTGCATTTTTGATACTTTTTTTTCGACCATTCCCAACTCTTTCGACAGATTGTTTTATTTCAGAAAGTTTCTTGATAACCTCAACTTTCTTTTTTTCATATGTTTGCTTTTGTTTTTTGTAGCTTCCAGAATGGTATCTCATCACTAATGTGAATTCAGTTCCAAACACCTCTTTTTTTATTCGATAACCCAACACCTTGTGTTTTTTCTTGGTTTCGTACAGCAGATTGAACTCATCAAGTGGAACGTCATATAATTCTTCAGCTTGATTTTTCTTCACTGAACCAACGATATGCATTTTTGAGATAACCTTGTCAATATTTATCTTTGAATTACAGCCCCTGTCAATAACCAAAACAATATCCTTATGCGGCACATCTATCGATTCTAATCTCTCAACAATTTTATCAAAAATCATTGTAAATGATTTGGAGTCCTGAATGTTTCCAGAGTACGTTTCATGGAAAAAAGGAACGCTTGTATCTGATACTGCTAATCCTAATCCGACTAAGTTCTTGTCATATCTCTTTTCTTTACTTTTGCCCTTTTTGGGGAGATCTTCACCATGTTCAATATATGTGAAAAAATTCGTTGTATCAAAGAATAAGGTTGATGGTTTTATACTCAGTTCTATAAGTTTTTTCCCAATATCGTCTTCTATTTTCCTCATTACATCATCTGTGATGTAATCCATGTGATTTGTGAAGTTGTTTGTATTCAGTTTGTGAGGGAATGACCAGATAATATCGAGAAATGAATCTTGAAACCATTCTGCAGTTTTGCTTTTACTTATTGGACCACTGGCTCTACCAAGAATAATCAAAAGGAGATATTCACCTACTGTAAGTCCCTCGACATTCTTTTTTGTGGTGTACTTATTAACGATATCAGTAAAGCCCAGTTCATCAGAAATTTTAATTAATGCTGCAGTTTTACCATATTCAAAGCTGGTGAGCTGTAATGATGTTTGTTCTTCATAGCCGTCGTAAACTTTTTCGATGGTTTCTGGTGTACCGAGGTATTTTGACCAAACGCGTTTGACTTTACCATCAATTCTTGTTTTTCTTACGAGTTGATAATATACATTCCCTTTGACGATTTTTTTCTCAAGATAAGGTTTGATCTTTCGAATATCCATGCAGGGGCATATGGTTGCATATTATTTATAGTTGGTGGCACATTTTATTTAAATTTAAGTCTATTGCCTCTTTTTTTATTTAAAATTAGTTAGGGGCAACAATGTGAAATGAGCAAACTATGGAAAAACGCTAACAGCATAGGCTGCAAAAAAGTGAAACAGTTATGCAAAAGGGTTATCTTTCAAAGTCAGGTA
>JAKRWB010000147.1 GCA_022353185.1 ANME-2 cluster archaeon
ATCTTTGCCGAACTCAAGCAGCACAGACCTGGCTCTGTTGATCTGAGAGGTACAGGTACACTAACCGCTTCAGGCAACGGCAAAGTAACCCTCTCTGGAGACATGGACATCGAAGTAAGTGCCAAAAGCGGTGTACTGACCATAGCTGACTATGATGGTGATGCAAAAATCGAGGTAACCGGCAACGGCACCAGAACAGAAATGAATGACGGCACTGTCAAATACAGTGGTTTTGACGGTACAGCCACCATCAGCGGCAGCAGTATTACTGTGACCATAAACGGTGACGATATCGAACTGACAGCCGAAGGTTCAGGCAGCGCAGTACTAAAAGGTAATGGCACCTACACTGCCACACCTGAAGGCGGGAAGACCGTGGAAAGCAAATGGGCACCCATGACCGGAGTGGATGAAGCATGAAACTGCTAAATATCATGGTACTGGCAGTATTGGTAACAGGTCTGGCAGTGTCCGGTTGCACTTCACCACAGGAAGAAGCACCCGGAGTTGACACTACCGCACCCACACCATCAGCAACACCGGCAGCCACCGGGGATATAATGGACAGCGAGATATCCACCATCGAATCAGATATGGCTGAACTGGATGCATTACTTGAAGATATGGAAAATGTTGAGGATATGAGTTTTACTGAACTCGACGGGCTCACTTTTTGAGCCCTCCCCCTTATTTTTATTTTTATTCTTATCTTATATTTGTCCTTGCCTTAAGGCACCCATTGGCAAGAATACCATTGCCATCATCAGGACAACATTCAGGATGAACACCCCGCTATAACCCAGCGAGGATAACATAAGTCCGCTGACCAACGGAACCAGTCCCAGCCCGGCATAAGTGTAAGTATTGAATATCCCCATGGCCAGTCCCTTTTCAATATCCAGATGTGATACACTTGTGACAAGACCTACCAGTCCCAGTCCAGAACCTGCCCCCATTAAAGTCAGCCCAATGGGATCAAACATCGCTGCCAGTGCACCCACACCGGTTATGCCCATACCTGCCCTGACAAGGTAATCCCTCCGGACCCGTAACCTGCCCCCTATTAGCGATGTGACCATTGCACTCAGATACACGCTGGCCAGATACATACCCAGTGCACCTTTATCGAGAAATTCTATACTGAAATCAGGGTATAGGGCTATGAGTACCCCACTGCTTCCGAACAGCACGAAAGATAGTAACCAGATCTGAAGATATTCGGTATGCATAAAAATAGATTTTGACCTGACCAGCACAGATATGATTTCATTCTTATTCGATACAGGGTTACCCAGACCGTTGTTCACCAAAACCATAATGGATACATTAAACACCGGAACCATCAGCCCTACAAACAGTATAAGGCCGTTCTTCGTGCCTGATGCTACCAGTATCCCTGCCATTCCCATTCCGGCAGCCAGTCCCAGGTTGAGCAGTGAATTGAATTCCCCGAAATACTGTCCTCGTTTCTTGAAATCTGAAAGCATTGCAAATGCGGCAGGGAAGAATGCACCACATCCTACCCCTTCCACAAAACGTGCGGCAACTATCACCCATACATTATCTGAGACAATGATTGTTATACCTGAAATCAAGGACAGGAATAAGCCGATTACAATGAACAGCCTGTGGCCATATGCATCTGACAACACTCCAAAAGGCATCATGGTTATCAGTGCCCCGATAAAGAAAGATGAGAATATCAGGCTGGATGCAGCGCCGTTGGCCAGCAGGGTGCTGTCAGCGAGTTCCGGCAGGATGGGAATAGCTGCATCAGATAGTCCCATTATGACAAACACCGACGTATAGAGCATTATGCGGTCAAGCAGATGGGCGTATGGTTTTACTTCACGGTTCATTATGATCACTCAAAAAAGTTGTTCCAGTTTACCAAATTCTACGGGCGCCGTTGAGTCCAATGTTATTGGTGTTACAGAGATATGCCCGCACTTCATGATAGCATGTACGTCTGTGCCGTCCTCATCGTCATGTATCAGGTCGCCGTCAATCCAGTAATATGGCCGGCCCCTGGGGTCGTGCCGTTCCTGCACCGATGTCCTGAATATCTTGCGCGCAAGCCTGGTCACCTCAATCTCAGTATCGGGGGCTGCATGCCTGGGTATATTGACATTGAGCAGGTCTACGCCAGGGGGCAGACCCATCTCAAGCACATTCCTGGCTATGCGGTTCACGACCTGGATGCCAACCTGAAAATCGTATTCATAAGCGCGCAGGTCATCGAATTTGTCACCCTCGTCCAGTACCTGTATGGATGCGGCAATGGCGGGAATACCATAACTGGCCGCCTCCATTGCTGCACCGATGGTGCCGGAAGTGGTCACACTGTCGGTACTGATGTTCTCGCCTATATTGAACCCTGATAACACCAGGTCAGGCATGGCTTTCAATATAGAGAATATGCCCAGTATTACCGAATCGGTAGGAGTGCCGCCTACGGCATATGCCTGCATGCCGTCAACTCCTGCCTGATTTATCCTGAGTGGTTCAAAAATTGAAATGCTGCGCCCCACCCCGCTTTTTTGCATAGACGGTGCCACGACAGTCACATCGCCCAGGTCATGGACGCACTGGTATGCAGCCTTTATCCCGGCAGCATAGACGCCGTCATCATTGGTTACAAGTATCTTTTTTGTCATGTTATTCCTGCGGTATTTGATAACATTAATGTTGAGTAAGCTAATTTTAACGACAGGTTATCAACCACATTTGGATAAAGAAAGTTCAGACTGTCATTTTGCAAATTTAATCTTCCTTTTAAGGTAGGTTTTATCATAACATAATTAATTATTTTCATCACTGATATCTGTATCTTACAGTTTGATTCTGAAGTAGAGTTAATGCCATATGCCCTGCCCTGTGAGAAATGTTATAGAATTATCTTCATATAAATATTTAATGAATCCAGTATGTTAAAAAAGCGTTGGTAATGACTTCAAGAGAGGGGTTTTATGCTCGATTTTGAAAATTAAGACAATTTCCCATTCTTCCAAAAAAATGGCTTTTTAGGAGTTCTGCTGAATCTATTAAACACA
>JAKRWB010000148.1 GCA_022353185.1 ANME-2 cluster archaeon
CGGCAAAATGGCATTTAATAGAACGCCTTGTGCCTCTTGTTGAAAACAATTATAATATGTGTGAACTCGGACCGAGAAGTACCGGGAAATCTCATGTTTTCAAGGAAATATCCCCTAACTCAATATTGATATCCGGCGGTCAAACCACAGTTGCAAACCTGTTCTATAATATGAGTACAAGACAGGTGGGACTTGTAGGGATGTGGGATGTTGTCGCCTTTGATGAGGTTGCAGGGATACGGTTCAAAGACAAGGACGGAATACAGATACTCAAAGATTACATGGCATCTGGTTCATTTGCCAGGGGAAAAGACCAGATAAATGCAAATGCATCCGTTGTATTTGTTGGCAATGTTAACCAGAGCATATCATCGTTGCTCAAAACATTCCACCTGTTTGCTCCATTCCCCGAAGGAATGAATAACGACAGTGCATTTTTTGACAGGATCCACCATTATCTGCCAGGGTGGGAGGTTCCAAAGTTCAGGCCAGAACATTTCACTGACAGGTATGGCTTTATTGTAGATTATTTTGCTGAATTCCTCAGAGAAATGAGAAAACGGTCTTTCAGTGACAATATATTCAATTATTTCAAGCTAGGAAATAATCTGAACCAGAGAGATGTCATAGCAGTGAAAAAGACATTTTCCGGTTTAATGAAGCTGATATACCCTGACGAGGACATATCCAAAGAGGAAGCACAAGAGATCCTTGAATATGCAATGGTAGGACGAAGAAGGGTTAAGGAGCAGTTAAAGAAAATCGGTGGGATTGAATTTTACGATGTTAATTTCTCTTATATCGACAATGAAGATATGATTGAACATTTTGTAACGGTCCCGGAAAGCGGTGGAAGCAAGATCATTCCTGCAGGGATGTCAAAACCAGGGCAGGTTTATGCAGTGTCTGCTGCTCCCTCCAGCAAGATTGGAGTGTACAAGATAGAGTTACAGGTTGTTCCAGGTTCCGGAAAATATGATAAATCAGGTCTTGGTCCAAATCCAAAAGCTAAAGAAGCTATTCAAACCGCATTTAACTATTTCAAGGCAAATGCAAAATCAGTCAGTCAAGGTATTTCAATAAAAGAAAAAGATTACCATTTATATGTGCAAGACCTAACAGGCGTGGGAATGTCTGATGATCTGGCTCTTGCGGCTTTTCTTAGTTTATGTTCAGGTGTTCTGGATAAGCCAGTGCAAGAACAAACTGCAATATTGGGTACAATCACTATAGGCGGTTCTATTAGTAGTATAGACAATTTATCTGATCTCTTGCAGGTTTGTCTGGATGCTGGAGCTAGGAAAGTTCTGATCCCAATATCAGTTG
>JAKRWB010000149.1 GCA_022353185.1 ANME-2 cluster archaeon
TCCCTTTACTGTTTCAATAAAATCCTCCATATCCTGGTAGCCTTCATGTGATTCAGCATTCGGGATGGTAATATAACGCTCTCCAAATCCTTCATCCACTTTGTCATCTAGTTCTTCTTTTTCATCAGTATCCATGATATCATCAAAAATCCGGATGATCTCACCAGTTTTTAGGTCAAGGTAACTTCTGTGTTCACATGAAGAGTCTTCAAAAATAAAGCATATTTCCTGCAAGTCAGCAGGCACCCGGATTTTTTCTGACATTATTCATCACCGCTATTGGGTTCTTTATCTGACGGAATCCTGAAGTCGCATATGGGGCAAATCAATATATTTTTATCTTCTTTCGAATATTCCAAAAATCCAAAATGATGGCATACTTTTTGTTTTTCTTCACCTTCGACACCCAGGACCGTGAATATCAATTCCTGCGCCCATTCGTTCACATACATGTTGCAGCTTCCATTTGTTGCAAGATAGTTTAGATCTGGCAGAGCATCCTTTCCTATTTTAAGAATTATGTCAGAAACATCTTCAACACGTCCATCTATATCATCGTCATCCATACCGTGATCCCATAATGCGAGTTCTATGGTATATGCAAGCGGTCTTACAGATTTAGCTCCTAATGCAAGAATTTGTTTTTCAGCCATCTGACGTCGTTTTATTCTCCCTGAAAATAACTGCATAGAAATATCGACGATTTTTTCAAACTCTTCGGCTTCACTTTCATCTTTTAGATATGTGTTCATATTATTTTATCTCTAAACCCGCCTATTCATAACTTTTTCTCTTTAATCTGATTACTGCTCGTCCTATGAGTTTTGATTTCTCTTTCTACGACATCTTCAATCAAATCCTATCATACCTTCACTCTCTTCCTCCCAGTAAGCAGTTCGTTCATCAGCCCCTTCTTCCCCCTCTACAGCTTCTCCTTCCTCCTTCCTCCTGTTTTCAAGCTCCAGCTTCTTATCAACAGTGCTGAGAATGTCGGCGATGTGGAGCAGTTCGGAATATTGGAACTTTATCACCCTTTATCATGTTCATCCATAACTTCCACTGGTGTCATTACAGCTTTGTTTATATCATAATCAGAATGATTCCACGTAATAAGGGCATCGCTATGTTGTTCTGCATGCGCTCCAATGATAAAGTCCGGCAGTATACGCTTTACAGACCGCTTATTCTTCAACAAATTCTTTGCATAGAGTTCTCCAGATCGTTTTGCCGTTTTTGAGGAGTTATATTTCACTTCGATGTTATTAACAGCTAAGAACCGTTGCAATCGCTTTTCTTCATTTGCGACATCATCTGATAGATATACCCCCGTATAAAGTTCAGCGTAAACAATATCTGAAATATATATCTCATGCTCTGCATTTTTTACCCAGGCAAAAAAACTGTCTGTATCGTCTGAAAATCTGTCTCCTTTGAAGTGGCTTATAATCACGTTGGTATCCAGTAAATACTTCATTTCTTCCCACGCATCCAGTTCACTATTTCGACTGCATCATCCATTTCTTTGAATAGAGGATGTTTGCCCCATGCACCTTTTGTCTCTTTCATGACCTTATCCCAGCTTTCATCTACTTTTTCTACCTGGATTTTCCCGTGCTCATAAGAGATTTCTAAAACGTCACCAACAGAAATCCCGGCCATTTTACGTATCTTTTCAGGAATCGTAATCTGGTGTCTTCTTGCAACTTTTGTTCTCATCTAATCACTACATTCCTATTGGCCGGATAGGAATATAAAACTATTCAATCCTTATCCTCTTATTCCCTGTAAGGAGTTCATTCATCAACCCCTTCTTCACCCTAGAAAGCTTCTCTTTCCTCCTGCGCTCAAGCTCCAGCTTCCTGCCAACAGCGCTCAGGATTTCGGCGATGGGGTGCTGTTCAGCGAGAGGGGGGAGGGGGACAGGAATACTGTTACATTTATCTTTATTTAAGTAAGGAACCGTCGTTGCTGCAGCTATTGAAAACATATAATCTGTCCGAGATTTCAAAAAAATTGCGAGGAAATATGGATCCAAAATATCAGAACATACAAAAGCGTGTAGCTGTTGATTCATTACAATATCATTTCTTGTTATTGCAATAAATAACACTAGTACAGCTTGGCGCAAATTTACCCACCATCAAGCAGCCAAAACTTTGCCTCTGTAAGTCCATTTGAAGGGCTTAGC
>JAKRWB010000150.1 GCA_022353185.1 ANME-2 cluster archaeon
CAGTGTACGCTGTACTTCCCGATCTCCGGCTGTAGCACCATCATAACGTTTCGCTGCAATGGAATCAAGCTCGTCAATGAAAATGATACTCGGCGATTTATCTTTGGCCAGTTTGAATAGTTCTCGTACCATCCTGGAACCCTCGCCAATATATTTCTGGACCAATTCAGAACCAACCACCCTGAGGAAATTAGCACTTGTATGGTGGGCTACCGCTTTGGCCAGCATGGTCTTTCCGGTACCGGGAGGGCCGTATAGCAAAACTCCATTTGGCGGGTCAATTCCGATTTTTTCGAAAACTTCAGGTTTAGTGAGTGGCAATTCCACTGCTTCCCTGAGTTCCCGTATCTGGTCATCCAGACCGCCGATTTGTAAATATTCCACATCAGGTGATTCAATAACTTCCACTCCCCTTATGAGATGACTTCTTGATGAAGGGAGCACACCAATCACCGCCAATGTCTGCTGGTTCATTGCTACCTGTATACCGGCCTCCAGTTCGGATTCTTTTATGAATTTGGATAGCCCGACCACGAATTGTGGGCCAGTGCTACTTCGTACAATGAGTTTACCATTTTCAAGCACGTCCATAACTGTTCCAACAATCAATGGAGCGGTCTTCAGCCGTTCAAGTTCACTTCTAAGCTGCCTCAGTTCGCGCTCGAATTTCAATTTTTGGGATTCTGCATAACGTTTTTCAGCTTCAATTTTATGATTCTGTTCGCGTAACAGATGATTGCGTTCTTCAAGTTGACTCATCCTGTCAGCCATGTATCTGGAAAAATCATCGTTTTCAAGTTCAGGTGGAACTTTTAAAGATAATCCTTTTGCAGGTCTGCCCTCTAAAATCTCTGCCATTTAATTAATCTCCGAATATTATTTAAGTCCAAACGATATATAGCCTTTTCGAAGGAATGGTTTTTAATGCAATGTGAAATCTGCGGTGTTGAAATAATAGGTAAACCCAGAAATGTAGTGGTTGAAGGGACAGAAGTTGAAGTATGTGGAAAATGTGCACAATATGGTACAACACCCCAGTCATGGTCACCTGTTTCAAAAAAGATGGCCCCTGTGAGTAAAGCACCATTGCCACGTATGAAAAGGCCCAAACCCAATCCATTCAATAACATGGGTGAAGAAATTGTCTCAAATTACAGTCAGGTTATTAGAGAGGGCAGAGAGGAAAAAGGATGGACTCAGGAAGAACTTGCTCTCAATACCAAAGTTAAAGTACCCCTTATCCGTAAAGTAGAGAGAGCAGAAATAATGCCAGAGGACTCGCTGCGAAAAATACTGGAAAAAACCCTTGACATCAAACTTACCGAACGCGTAAGCAATGACATAATGGAGGAGGGAGGCATGTTCAAAGGTACCACATTAGGCGATATTGTTAAAATTAAACGCAAATAAAAGGTAGTGTCCTAGATTAGACCGTATAACCTATAATATCCATTATTATTTTTGTGATATTACATGGCTAGACCTCGAAGTAAAATCGATATTACAT
>JAKRWB010000151.1 GCA_022353185.1 ANME-2 cluster archaeon
AGGGGTATAATCACCGTTTTTTCCAGAGATTCAAGAGCGGAGACAGGATATACACCCCAATCAATACAAGATTTATCCAGGCTGTTACCATGAGACCGGGCGCATTATCCAGATAAAAAAACACCACCATCAATATCAGCAAGACAGTCATCACTCCTATGAGCCGGGCATCCCTGACCTTTGTGTACTCTATCCGGCTGACCATCAATACTGATAAAAGCAGCATTATAGCCAGCAGACCGTACGAGAATAATTGTCCTTCTTCACTACCCAAAGCCAGCACATACAGGGCGACCATCAGGCCGGATGTGGTGATGGGCAGCCCAATAAACCCGATTTTTTGTTTAATTACACCAAACCTGGCCAATCTCAGGATACCGGTAGCAAGGAATGCACCCCCTACAATACATACTGGATAATGATACTGGGGCGCCAGTATTGCGTAAGCAATTACAACAGGTGCTGTTCCGAATGATATTAAATCGGCCAGCGAGTCAAGATGCTCCCCCAATAACCCATATTCCAGTCTCCTGGCAATTGCACCATCGGCGCCATCAGCTATCACCGCCAGTACAATGAGTATGGAAGCGTGCAGGACATTGGATGGTGACTGGACCACCATCAGTATAGCTGTCAGACCAAGCAGTGCATTTAACAATGTCACCAGGTCAGGCAGTTTTATCAATTTAACAATACTGGGGTTTTCATTATCCTGTTGCATGTATGCTGGCTGCCTCCTCATCATCAATGTCTACCTTACTGGCAATAATTGTTTCTGCTGCCCGAACCCTGTCCCCCTTCTTGACTGTAAGCACATACCCTGGAGGCGGTGTCACATCCACCCGGCTTCCGAACCGTATCATGCCGATACGCTCACCCCGGACCACCGTATCACCCACGTTAAAATAAGTATCTATCCTCCTGGTAACAGTACCTGCAATCTGGACCATCTTAACCAGACCAAAACCAGACTTTATGCATATCGTATTGCGTTCGTTTCGGTGTGAATCCTTAAAGAACGCAGGCAGGTATCCCCCATCCTTGTGTTTCATCTTCACTATCTTACCGCTCAAAGGAGCCCGGTTCACATGCACATTATGCATGTTCATGAAAATGCACACCGTACTTTCCCGGATATCCACTACCTTGCCGTCAGCAGGCGACACGACATCATCCTCTTCTCCACCGGGTATGCGCTCGGGGTCCCTGAAGAACCAGATAAAGAATATATCCAATAGAAATACAAGGGCTGATTCCCTTGCCAGCAACTCCGAATCCAACACCAGGGCTGCCAGTGCCAGAGCAGTAGCAGTGACGAATAATCCCGTAATCAGGGTCCCGGTGTTGCGGGCAAGAATGCCTATCCACCCCTGATGTGGTTCAGGTCATCCTTTACCAGCTTCCAGAGATTGTCGATGAGGTCCAGCAGTTCGGGCAGAGTTTTCAGTACCACATAGGCAATGAAGAACAAAGCTATACCTGAACCTCCTTTTGCCATCAGGTGATGGCTTATGTAAAAGCTGGCCGAATCATGCAGGAAATATTCCTTGCCAAGCAGGTTCACTATCATGGGACCGCTTCCGAACCATTCATGCCCATAAGCCCCGATCACAAATACGTTCCTGATGACATTAAGAATATAAATTACCGGAATAGATGCCATCAGTGCAATGAATACCTTTTTTGCTCCTGCCCTGGTCCCAAGGATGAGGCCAAAGAAAAGGGCCATACTTTCAATAGCAGTACATGCCAGTACTATCTCAACCCTGTATATCCCGAGCTTTATCATATTCCAGTCCACTCTCTCCACTGCGAATCCCACCTGTTGAGAAAGCCAGAAAGTCTGTGTGGTGACCGTTTTTATTATTAAATGATTCATTGATTCAATTTCAGCAAAAGGGAAATAAAACAAACATCCTATTGCAGTGACTGTGGTGACAGCCAGTAACGTTTTCGGCCTGTCAACTGGGTTATCCAGTGGCATCCCTTTTTTTGACATCGAGTATGTGCTGACCATCAGGTGTGCAATTATGAGACAAAAAAACGCCACCAATAACATCAGCAGTACCATTGAGATGTCGCCTTCTTTTATGTAATAGAAAGGCTGTAATGCCCAATATACAGCAAAGAAAATCCATCCGACAGCACCAACAGGCATTCGTTGCAGCTTGAATTTTTGAGGGAGTAAAGACGCAATTATGAAAAAAAACAGTGAAATCCAGAGAAAGTTTGTAGTCATGTTTATAAAACCTGAACAATTATTTACATCTCATATTGATGTTTCATGTATATAATTCATAACCACAAATAAAATGGTATTTTTAAAACATTCAAATCATTTTAATACACTATTGAATCAAATAACTATTTGTATATTGAATATATATGATTACTGATATGCAAAATGCTTTAGGCGTGGTTAAAAAAATAGTTGATACTTTACTCTATTCAGGGTATGAATATTTGCTCACCCAGGAAATAAAGGAGTTCAGGGCACCTGAACATATTGCTATTATCATGGACGGGAACCGCAGATATGCCCGTAAGTTGAATCTGAGCACATGGCAGGGGCATATCAAGGGTGCGAATACCACTGAAAGAGTACTTGATTGGTGCTACGAACTGGGTGTGAAACAATTAACCGTCTATGCTTTCTCTACCGAGAACCTGAACCGTTCAGACGATGAAAAGCAGAAACTGTTTGAGCTTATGGGTATAAAGCTTGAGGAATTGATGGATGATGAGCGTACTCACAAGAGGGGTATGCGGGTCAGGATGCTGGGTAATATCGACTTGCTGCCTGAAACACTTAAGCAGACAGGGATAAGGGCAGAAAACATCACCAGGAATTATAGTAACCTGTACCTGAACATTGCAATGGCTTACGGGGGCCGGCAGGAGATTGTAGATACTGCACAGACAATTGCCAGTAAGATTTCCAGTGGTGAAATGGCAGTATCAGATATTAACGAAGACGTAATTTCTTCTCATCTCTATCCTTCTCCCGGACTGGCAGTGCCTGATGTTGACCTGATAATAAGGACTGGCGGTGATGAGAGGATGTCTAATTTCTTGCCCTGGCAGGCCAATGGCAGCGAATGTGCCGCTTATTTCTGTGCACCTTACTGGCCTGAGTTTCGGAAGATTGATTTCCTTCGCTCCATACGTACTTACCAGACAAGGGAACATGAATGGCAAAAAAATACTGTACTGCGCATAGTCAAACTGCTGAATCACACCGGATATATTGATGTAGGTCAGGTAGTTCGCATGAGCCAGAGAGCAGGGAATATCACTGACCGGGAAGTGCGAGCGATATTGAAAGAGCTGGCCAGCAGCAGGGAACTGAAAAGTCTTTCTCTGGTGTGGTAATACATTTTCGGGATTTTAACAACCTTTAAGAATCAATATATGCATCCTTCTGGACATGGATATTGAAGGTTACGCTAAACGTGCATTGTTATCGGGTGAGAGTGAGGGGCAGATAGAGGAAAGGCTTGCCCTGCGCATACGTGAGATTAAAGGCAAGAATGTCACTGAACAGCATTCAAAAGAATTGGCTCATGCAGTTATGGTGGAAGCCAATGCCACCCTGGAACTGAAAGGAGATATTCTTGAACCAGTTACTTCAGGCATTACCATGGGGCAGTTCGGAGTAGGTAGCCGGGGATTGGGTGATTTCTATACACACGAGCAGATAGCCCGGGTAATCGGCAAGACATCGGCGGAAGTGGATTCCACGCACCTGGACGATTCTGGCGTGGTCAAGAGCGGCAGCGGTGAGTATCTGGTGTTGACGGTGGACGGCATCCATAGCAGGCTCAGTGATTACCCTTTCCTGGCAGGTTTCCATGTAGCAAGGGCGGCGCTTCGTGATATCTATGCAATGGGGGCCAGGCCGCTGGCCATGCTGTCCGACATCCATGTTGCCGATGACGGGGACGTGGCCAAGATATTCGACCACATTGCAGGCATCACCACAGTTGCCGAACTGACCGGTGTACCCCTTATAACAGGTAGTACCCTGCGTATTGGTGGGGATATGGTCATTGGTGAGCGCATGACTGGCTGTGTGGGGGCGGTTGGTATCACCCAGACCGTCTCTGCCAGGATACTGGCCGAACCAGGTGATGTTATAATTATGACCGAAGGAGCAGGTGGAGGCACAATCTCCACCACAGCTCTCTATTATGGTAAACATGACATTGTCGATGAGACCATCAATATCAAATTCATAGACGCCTGTGAAGCTATTATGGATGCAGGACTGCTGGAACACATCCATGCCATGACCGATGTGACAAACGGTGGTGTGCGTGGCGATGCCAAGGAGATATCAAGGACGGCAGGTGTAGAACTGGTATTCCAGGAAGAACGCATCCGTCCGCTCGTGAACCCTTTGGTTTTGTCAATGCTGGAAGAACTTGAGATTGATTACCTTGGCGTATCCCTTGATGCATTATTGATAATTGCGCCTGCCGATGCCGCTGAAGATATCCTGTCCGTACTTGCCTCAAAAGGTATTGCAGCAGATGTGATTGGTCTGGTTGGGCATGGCAGTGGTGCCAAACTTGAGATTGACGGCAAGACCATTGACTTTTCTCCAAGGTTCAGGGAATCTGCATATACTCCCATAAAAAAACTGGTGGGTGAGGCTGAGCCATTGGACTTTCAGGTCATGTGTGACAGGATTGATGAAGCAGCCAAATTAGCTATTGATAAGAAACAGCGGATTATAGAGCGTTTGAAGTAATTTCAGGTCATGCTGTAAAAGATTATTAATAGTGGTTCGTATAAACCACATATTGGTGAAAAACATTATGAGATGTAAAATGATTGGTGCTTTTATTGTTGCACTTTTATTACTCACACCGTTGGCTGTATCTGCGGATACAGCACCCAGGGCTGATTGGGCCAGAGATCTGGGCGGTAATCGGGAAGAGATTTTTTATGACGTGATACAGACCTCAGATGGCGGGTATGCTGCTGCCGGTATGACTCGAGGTATGAGTAACACTGAAGACGTATATGTGGTAAAGTTCAGCGCATCCGGGGATGTGGAATGGGAGCAGAACTACGGAGGTGCAAAAGTAGATTTTGCCAGGTCCATTCGACAAACCAAAGATGGCGGTTATATTGTTGGAGGGGGTACGCGTTCCTTCAATGTAGGAGTAGTAGACTACTATATAATTAAACTGGATTCTTCCGGAAATATTCAGTGGGAGAAATTGTATGGCAGCAGTCAGACCGATATATGTGAGGCAATTATCCAGACCTCTGATGGCGGTTATATGGCGGCTGGACAATCATGGTTGAACATCCTTGACGGTAATGCATATATTCTTAAACTCGATTCCAGTGGTGATAAGGAATGGGACAAGAGCATTGGTGGAGGACTGGAGGATGGCGCTTATGACATCCAGCAGACATCAGATAATGGATACATCTTTGCTGGATATACCCGGTCTAACGGGGATGGCAGTTATGATATGTATGTTGTTAAAACGGATTCCAGTGGCAATATAAAATGGACATCTGATTTTGGCGGCAACAATGACGACCAGGCATATTCATTAGTCCAGCACAGGGATGGGTATGTTGTTGCCGGTCATTCCAAATCAAACAGTGTATTATCTAATTCTGATGTATATGTGGTTAAGCTTGACCTGGACGGCAAAAAGGTCTGGGAGAAGTTTTATGGAGCAGGTGATACAATCGAAGAGGCTCATTCTATCCAAAAGACCAATGACGGCGGCTACATCGTTGTCGGTAGGACCAACCAGTACACATATGGAGCCAATGATGTGTATCTTTTGAAGCTGGACAGTGATGGAAACGAGCAGTGGAGCCAGGTATTTGGCGGAGAGAATGACGATTACGGTTATTCAATTGCCCAGAATTCAGAGGGAGGTTTTATACTGGCAGGACAGACCAAGTCTTACGGAACTGGTGGAAATGCCTATATTATCAAGACCGAAGTACCGGCAAGCACCCGGACTACAGCAAATGGCGCCCCGCGGGATATTCCTGATTACGGGACACCTGCCGTTGGTATATTGTTCAGTTTAATGGTACTGTTAACAGCAGGATTGGTCATCAGAAGACGGTCTTAACCAGACCTATTTTTTTGAACCCATTTCTCTTTTTTCCTTTTATTTTTTTATTTTTTGTATCATTTATTCTCATTCTGGTAAATACCGCTATAGCCTTCGCTTACATCACTGCTGAGTTTGAAAAATATAAGCTGTACCACCCTGGCATTACGTTTTAACCTGAAACCATCTGGGTTGTGCACCACAAGCAAGCTCTCACTGCGCCCGCTATATCCTGCATCCCATACAGCAGTTTCCAGGGCTACACCGCATCGTAGCAGACTGGAACGTGCCCTGGCAATGGCAGCCAGTCCTTCGGGGATGTTTACAACTTCGTTATAGATGACCTTGTAGATGCCCGGTCCGAGATGAAGCCAACCTTTTGAATCAAAATCGAGAATGGTGGTGCCGGGCAGGATACGTTCACTGTTATCAAAAGCAACTGACCCTGAGCCTTGCAGACTATGGACACTTTGCAGGGTCAGCTCAAGACCGTTGGGCTGGGTCTGTACGCCAGGGTCTATCATTTGTTCCACCAGTGGTAGCTGGGTGTTCATTGCTGCCGTTAGTTCCTGTTTTGAGAGCATTGTCATGGGTAAACCTCTGTTATTAATGATGGTCTTACTACACTTATTAATATTGGAATGTTGTCTTGATGGGCACTGTTAATTTAATCCCAGAATAGCAGAAACAACCATGCAGGGATTAATAGAATCTCAATATTATCAATTTCACGTTTTTCAAGCACATCCCTGGTTGCAAAGGACGCCAGATGTGGCTCAGAAACTTATAGACCATATTTGGACATTGAAAGAATTATTAACGTTCAGAGTGTCGGTTCAGTAAGTCGGGGACACAACCTATTATTGTAGATAGCAATTAATGAGTTTATCTCTCGATCAATTTTTCAAGGATTCTTTCAAGCCTTGAACTAAATGCATCAAATTTGATGTTCAAATTATTTATCCCATCACTGATTTTTGAAGTATCAGCCTTAATATCAGTCAATAAAAAATTACCCTTGTCGAGTTTTCTCCCTAGATCGATTTCATCATCAGAGGACACTTTTGAAAATTTATGGAGGAGTTCGATATCAAAAGGTAACACTTGTTCTTTGATACCTTCAATTTCAGTGCCACTCTCCTCCCCTCGTATCTTTATTGTTTGCGTGAAATTATCTATTACGCTATCTTCACCACAACAAAGAATCTTAACACTACCATCTTTTGCATTAAAAACCAGGCCAGGCATACCAAATAATCTTCCGATATGTTCTACAATAGACCTAAAACCAATATCTTGTACTTTACCAGTTACAATTATGCTATGACATTTCTGCATCAATGTATTTATTGGAATATCATAATAGATAAATATTATGGACTCGTTATTTTTTTCTTATCTTTTCTTCTCCCATATCCTGCTGTTCACGGATTACACGGATGCGCACGGATAAAATATAAATCCATGAAAATCCGTATAATCCATGTCATAAGTATTCGATTTAAACTTGACATAGGTTCATATGACCCTAGACCTTACGCAGAACGATTTTAAACATTATTACTCTTTCAATTTTCATACGATTTTACGAGATCAATATATTCCCGTACTATATATCCAGGAATGCCGGTGAAAAATGATATCTCCCATTCACTGTATCCTGACAGATATAGTTTTTCAACGCGGGTTCCATCCTTGATATACCTATCATTAGACTCTGTCGTGTGATCTATTAGACGAGCATTCTCTGATGTTGGGATTTTCTTCTTATAATTATGGAATGCTAATCTCTTATGCCTATTTCCGGTAGTGTCCTAATTTAGACCGCAGTGTATTGGATTTTTCAGGAATGCAACTTATACGCAACCCTCTGCGTATGAGTATTAGTGAGGGGTAATGCAATGGTATGTTTGAAAAGAATGTCTATGGCGGGCGCAGAGGGATTTGAACCCTCGGTCTTCAGCTTAGGAGGCTGCTGCCATATCCAGGCTTGGCCATGCGCCCGCATTGGAGGAAACAAGTCTTTACTGGTAATAATGAATATAAACATTTCCTAACCACCTGAAATTGAATTGAGGTGGTCCGGGATTAGCCGATATGTTTATTATTATTAAATGTGTTTAAGGCCCCGTTACATATAATCATTATATTATACTACAGAGGATTGAATAAATGAGATATCAGGGAAAATCAAAAAGGAAATATACTGGTGGGCGGCTCGTACGGTCCCAGGGTAAGAGAAAGTTGGAATTGGGCCGTGAGGCAGCAGAACCTCACCTGGCTGAGACCAGACGCAAGAATGTTGAAACTCTGGGCGGCAACAGGAAGGTACGCCTTTTGAGATGCAATATTGCCAATGTCACTGACCCTTCAAGTAACACTACCAAACAGGTTTCCATTGAAACCGTGACCGAAAACTCGGCAAATCTGTATTACATAAGAAGGAACATCCTTACCAAAGGTTCAATCATCAGGACCGAGATGGGGAATGCCAGGGTTACAAGCAGGCCCGGCCAGGATGGGGTCGTGAACGCTGTACTCATCAATGAGTAATTAATAGCTAAAACACTTCACACCTATCCTTTCTTTTTTTAACGGCTTGTTTTATATCAAAATATTTATGTACTTTTGATTGTACCTTTTTATGAGTACATGGAATGTAAACCTTAACTCGAAAGATAGGAAGGTGAACGCTCTGGAATTAGAGGATATTAAGAGAATACTTGAAAAAGATTCTGATGAAGCTGTCGAAGAATTGCTGGAAGGCGTAGAAGAATACTACGGAGAGATCCCGTATATTCTTCAGTTCATGAAAGACCAGCCTGACCTGTTAGTTTCCAAAATTCTTTATGACAATTCTATCTTAAGGGAATTCAAGCGTCTTGATAGGAAAACCATTGAACTCATTTCCATTGCCGTATCATCAGCCATAAAATGTACACACTGCCTGAACATTCATCTGCGGGTAGCAAAAAGGATGGAGATACCAAAAGAAGAGATATTCGATGCAATACTAATTGCAAGTGTTCTATCCAATGCTTCGGTACTTGCCAATGGTACCAGGGCAATGAATGCAGAATTGTCAGACGATGGACAAGCAGTCCATGAATGTGACAATGAATCCTGTGATGTGTGCAAAATCCTATAGAAAAGTATGAAGATTAGCGTTCTCAGGTTCAATTTTTAGGTGGAATTCCAAGCATATTTACCATATTAATAAGTTCACTCAGTCCCTCGATCTCTCGCTGAATTACCTCATCTCTGGTCATGGATATGCTCATCTCTCCATCAACTGTAAGTTTATCCGGACCCCTTCGCACCAGTCTGTCCCCACCGTCACGGTTCAGCACATTTTTTATTTCTGAATCATGAACGAATGCGCGCCCGGGGAATATAACGGTGTTTTTGACGTCTGATAGGTCAAGTTTTTCTATGTCCTCGATAGTTATCAGGCACCCGATATCCTTTTCCACTCCTATCACATTTACCGGGGCATCAAGGCTCTTGAAAATACGGTCAAGCAATGGTGCTGACACCCGGCTGGTAAGAATGGTGGCCTCCTTCGTTGGAGTGGGCAGCATTGACAGAGCTTTTGAATCGTTGACTATAGCGAAAGGTGCACCTGTCTCCGGGTCCCACAGGGGCGTGCCTGTTACCCTGAATGAATAATCCTTGTTCATCTCATCCACTATGGCAGCGAACTCGTTCACGGTATGGGATTCCACGCCTGGGATGATTGGTGCGTTATTGAGTATGAGTCCCTGGTCAGTGGTGTTGGCGAACCTCATAAGTATCAGTCCTTTTGCACCCATGGCTTCCAGGTCGTCACAGGTTTGCCTCAGCACATCGCCGTCGTTGACACCCGGTATTAACACAGAGGCTGCATAGACCTCAGAACCGCTGCAGAACGTCTCAAGGTTTGACAGGGCTGCTTCAGGATGTTTGTCGTGCATATATTCTCCACGCAATAGCGGGTCAGTGGCAAATACAGTAAATGATACTTCTGTAACACCATTATCAAGGTAATATTCTGCTTCATCACCTCTGTTGAAGCCTTTACCGCTGGTGTAACCCAGGTGTATGGGAGCTTCCAGCTGGGTTAAGGTGGCAGTTAACAGTTCAAGGTCAGGGTAACAGCTTACATCACCACCACCACTTATTGTGATACGTTCAATCCCTTCATGGTTAAGGTGAATCGTCTGGTTGAGTTCCTGGACTACCATCTGGACGGGCTTGAAACCAGGATATGATTCTTTTACACTCTGTGTGCAGTAGTGACAACCTTTCGTTATGGGTAGGCAGTGTTTACATCCGAACGGTGGCACATCCCTGACGGCTTTGAAATAGCAATATTTGCAAAATCCCATGCAGTCAATTCCGGGCCGACCTCCAATATCAGCAAGCAGTTCCATTGTAATCTTCTCGGCTTAAGACGGTATTGTTCAACAGCACTTTATAGTATAATATGTAGTATAATAATCTTCTTCGAAGCTATAGTAACAGTACATATACTTTTCTGTGAAACAAGACGCAGCTCAACAATTTCAACACAAAAATATATGGGAAAATTTATATATTTATTTTATAACGATTAATCCGTAACCTTTAAGTAGGTTTGTAAATAACCTTGGTAGTACGGAAAATTGCAATGGGTGTTTGATACAATGCTAGGCCAAAAGGTGATATTTTGATAGGGTTGGGCTCTTCCTCTACTATTTTTATGAGTCCGGTTCAAAATATTTCTATGGCTTATTCTTCATTATATCAATCACAACCGGGCGGTTTTCTGAAAATGTATAGGAGGATAAATAAGCGTGTCTGACAAAATAGACCTATATAGCGACAGAGGAGCTAAACTCAAAGGCGACGTTGCACTTGGAGCCATAAGCCCCCTCAGAAACAAAGCTATTAAGAAAATCATCCACGACACAAAGCGAACAGCTGCCGTGGATTTGGCCGGAATCGAGAAGCAACTGGCTACTGGTAAATATGGCGGCAAAGGCCGACAGGTTTCCGGTAGAACACTGAAGCTCGACGTGGTCAAGAACGCAGATGCTATCGTAAAGGCGGTTGCAGCATTAGTACAAGTCGATAAAGGCGACGACACTAATGTCAAATCCCTGAACGGCGGTAAGCAGATGCTTGTACAGGTACCCTCTTCTAGAATAGAAGCAGGTGCTGAGTATGTGTCTTCACTGACATGTGCTTCAATGGCTACAGTCCAGGCTATGATTGATACCTTTAATCTGAACATGTTCAATGTTCCAGAGACCAAAGCAGCAATCATGGGACAGTATCCCCAGACCATGGATTTGGCTGGCGGTAATGTGAAGTCAATCCTGGAAATCCCACAGAAAGATGAGGGCCTTGGCCACTCATTGAGGAACATCATGGCAAACCACCTGGCAGCCGTGACAAAGAAGAACGCCATGAACACAGCAGCCCTGGCTGGTATATATGAGCAGGCCGGTGTGTTCGAGATGGGCAATGCTCTTGGAATGTTCGAGAGAAACCAGTTGCTCGGTCTGGCATACCAGAATCTGAATGCAAACAACCTCGTCTATAGTACAACCAAGGCAAACGGTGCAACAGGTACCATCGGTACAGTTATGCACTCAATTGTCGAGCGCGGTATTACAGATGGTGTAATTGCAGCAGACAAGAAGTTCAATTCTGGATATATCTGCTACAAGGCAAATGATGTGTCCTTGTGGAACGCATATTGCGCAGCCGGAACTCTTGCAGCAAACCTGGTCAACTGCGGTGCAGGAAGATCACCACAGCATACCTCATCAACATTGTTGTACTTCAACGATTTGATCGAGAAAGAGACAGGTCTGCCAGGATGCGACTGGGGTAAAGTCCAGGGTACTGCAGTAGGATTCTCCTTCTTCAGTCACTCTATCTATGGCGGCGGCGGTCCTGGTGTGTTCAACGGTAACCACGTAGTTACCAGGCATTCCCGAGGCTTCGCTATCCCATGCGTGGCAGCATCAGTATCACTCGATGCCGGTGTCCAGATGTTCACACCTGAGATGACATCCGGTCTTGTCGGAGAAGTGTTCGGATCTGTGGCAGAATTCAGAGAGCCAATTAAGGCTGTCGCAGGAGCGCTATAAGAGCATAGAGGATTTAAATGGTTGATACAATTTCCGTTTCAGGTAATAAAAAGCCAATTCAGGTTGAGATATTCCCTCAACGTGTATTAATGCCCGATACAGCCGAAAAATTACTAAATGTAATTGATAAGGTTCCGGGTGTTATTCGGATGGTGATACAGGGCCCCAGTCTCCCAAACAGGGTGATGTGTGGTCCCGGAACAGGTTCTCCGGTAAATCATCCGGACCGACGTATAATCAATGTGTCAGGTCATGCATTTGAACTGAACATCAGGTTGGGCCGGTTACAGGTAGAAATTGAGGATCGAAGCGTCAAAGAGAAACTGCGGCAGGCAGCAGCAGAAGTATTGCCGTTCCCATTCGAATACAGGGAAGGTTTCTTTATACGCACTAAGGCTACGCTGACGGATTATGCCAAGTACGGGTTTAAAAGCAGGACTGATGAATCCATCAATCTTGATGACAAACGCCTGCTTGGATTGACTGATCCAAAAGCGAAGAATAAGGATCGCATTTGCATGTTAGAACCAACTAAAGAGTATTAGACCATGTTCGGACGAGAAACACAGTGTGTGGATTGTAGAGAAAGCATGGGCCTTGGAAGAGGCGGCGGACTTGCCCAGCGGGGCACGCTGTCAGAGACCGGTAGGCCTGATGTGATTGCAATCGCCATGTCTCCCGGACGTCGTCATATAACCAAACCCGTATGTGAAATAACATACGGTCTCAGAAGGGAAGGAATTCAGGTAAGCGTACTGGTGCTTAATGCCGGTGCCGGTGTCCCTGAAGATCTGACAGGAAAATCTATTATGGGCTATGGACCTAAATTCGGTCTGAGCCGGGTAGAACTGGAACAGATCAAGAGGCATAAACTCCTGGTCCTGCATCTGGGAAATGTTGATTCGCATGTAATTAGCAAGACCTTAGCATTCCTTAAATTCGTAGATATTCCAACCGTAATAGCTTGCCAGAATCCAATAGATTTTGAGCAGTTTGCCGAAGCAGGAATTAAGACAAGACTGGTTAAACCAAGGCCTGAAAATATTCAGACCGAGGGGACAGTCATGGAAATCGTTAGCGGAATTACAAGAGGTGAAACCTGTTCAAGGGAGAACCTCAATAAGATTGTAAAGTACGTTAAAACCATTAATCCACTAAATAATTAAAGGAGATGAAATATTATGGCATATAAACCACAATATTATCCTGGCAGCACAACAGTTGCTGCAAACAGGCGCAAGCACATGTCCAACAACGTCGAGAAACTCAGAGAGGTTTCTGATGAAGACGTTACAGCAATGCTGGGACACAGGGCACCTGGTACAGACTACCCAAGCACACATCCGCCACTGGCCGAGATGGGTGAGCCCGATTGCCCTGTAAGGGAAATCGTAACACCTACACCCGGTACCGCAGCAGGCGACCGTGTACGATATGTACAGTGGGCAGATTCAATGTATAATGCACCTTCCACACCATACTGGAGGTCATATCATGCAGCAATCAACCACAGGGGAGTAGATCCCGGTACATTGTCCGGTAGGCAGGTCGTAGAGGCCCGTGAGAGAGATATGGAACTGATCGCCAAGGAGCAGATCGAGACTGAGATGACCTGTCCAGGTCTGTCCGGTCTGAGAGGCGCAACTGTGCACGGTCACTCTTGCAGGTTGCAGGAAGACGGTGTCATGTTCGATATGATCGACAGGCGCAGACTTGAAGGCGACGTGATCATTCAGGATAAGGATCAGGTCGGCGTACCAATTGACCGTAAGGTCAATATGGGTAAACCCATGTCTTCTACAGAAGCAGACAAGAGAACCACCTTCTATAGAGTGGGCAATGTGGCATTCAGGGACGATACAGAAGTTGTTGAATGGACACAGAGAATTTGGGAACTCAGGTCAATTTATGGGTACCAACCCAAATAGTAGAGGTGATAAGAATGGCAAATTTCCAAACTGAAGCAACAGCCAAGAAGGAATTCGTTAAGGCAATGGAAGTAAAATACGGTAAGGAATGGGGTTCCAACCAGCAGTCTGATGATATTCAGGCAACCACTGCAAAGTACCTGAGACTGGGTACAGCGCAGAACCCCAGGAAGATGGAGATGGCTGCGGCTGGCGCAGCAATCACCAAGAAGCGAGGCCTCCAGGCATATGATCCTATGCTTCACCTGGCAGGTATACCCCTGGGTCAGAGACAGTTGACCCCATATACCCTCGGTGGAACAGATATCGTATGCGACGGTGACGATCTCCACTACGTCAACAATGCTGCAATGCAGCAGCAGTGGGACGACATCAGGAGAACCTGCGTCGTAGGTCTGGACCTGGCTCACGAGACTCTGGAAAAGAGGCTCGGTAAAGAAGTCACACCTGAGACCATCAACTATTATCTGGAAGTACTGAACCACGCAATGCCTGGTGCAGCTATCGTCCAGGAACATATGGTTGAAACCCATCCAGCAATGGTAGATGACTGCTACGTGAAGGTCTTCACTGGCGACGATTCTCTGAAGGACGAACTGGATCCCCAGTTCGTGATCGACATCGACAAGATGTTCAGACCAGACCATGCCGCCCAGATTAAGGCTTCAATAGGCAAGTCTTCATTCCAGGCAGTACACATCCCAACAGTGGTTTCAAGGACTGCTGATGGTGGTCAGACATCCAGATGGATGGCAATGCAGGTCGGTATGTCATTCATCAGTGCATATCATATGTGCGCTGGTGAGGCAGCAGTCGCTGATCTGGCATTCACTGCAAAGCACGCTGGTCTCGTAGAGATGTCCGAAATGCTTCCCGCAAGGCGAGCAAGAGGACCTAACGAGCCTGGTGGTCTGTCCTTCGGTCACATGGCCGATATCGTCCAGACCTCAAGGAAATTCAGGGACGATCCATGTAAGATCGCTCTGGAAACCTGTGCAGCAGCAATGATGCTGTACGATCAGATCTGGCTCGGCGGTTACATGAGCGGTGGTGTTGGTTTCACAATGTATGCCACAGCAGCATACACCAACAACACTGTTGATGACAACCTGTATGCAGACACTGAGTATGGCTGGGATAAATACGGCCTCGAAGTTGGAAAGAACGTAGCACCAAGCATGGATGTCATAAGGGACATCGGTACCTGGGGTGCACTGTACGGTCTTGAACTGTACGAGAACTACCCAACTGCTCTGGAAGATCACTTCGGTGGTTCACAGAGGGCAACTGTTATCTCAACAGCAACAGGTGCTGCAGTGGCAATCGCCACTGGTAACTCCAATGCTGGTCTGTCCGGCTGGTATCTGTCCATGTACCTCCATAAAGAGGCACACGGTAGACTCGGTTTCTTCGGATATGACTTGCAGGATCAGTGCGGCGCAACCAACGTGTTCTCCTATCAGTCCGATGAAGGTCTGCTTGGTGAACTCAGAGGAGCAAACTATCCCAACTACGCCATGAACGTAGGTCACCAGGGCGGTTATACAACCGTTGTCACCGGTGGCTACACTGGCAGAGGAGATGGATTTGCCTGCAATCCACTGGTTAAGACATGCTTCGCCGATGACCTCATGAACTTCGATTTCCTCGAAGTCAGAGAGTGCTTCGGTAAGGGTGCACTTAGAGAATTCGACAGGTGCGCTGGTGAGCGAGCCTTCGTTATTCCAGCAAAATAAATAGAAACAATTCGACGTAGGTGTGGATTCCACACCTACAACTTTTCTTTTTTTGGCTTTACACACTGAGTGGATAACTTATCTTACAAACCTGACTTTGTTGGTTTCTTCGGCACAGTTATAAAAATCAGTTGTTTTGTTGACACCGACTTTAGGTAAAATCTGTGTCTGAAAAATAAAAAGACGCTGATTACACAGATTCCACCTAAAATCCACCACATCCTTAAGATAAATATTTATCCCCCACACCTTTTCTACATCCCAATGACCGACATCGTTCACGAGTTCCTTAAGAAGATGGCAGTGGGCACATCCATCATCCTCGCAGGCACCATTGTGAGCATGCTGTTCGAGTTCCTCTCCCTCATCCTGATCATCCCGCTCCACGTCCACGGCCGAATATGGTATCTTCGCTCTTGCCCTTGTGATCCTGAACATAGCGGTCATCATAGCCATCCTCGGCCTTCAGGACGGCGCCACCCGCCAGAAAAGCATACCACCGCGGCGGGGGCGATCTGGAGCGTGTCTACAGCACTGTGGTCTCATCCTTTGAGCTTACAGCGGTGGCGGGTGTTGTGTGCGGTATTGTGATGTATGCGACCGCGGGTCTGCTGGAGGATGTGTTCAGGATGCTCCAGCTTGGGAAGCATTCAAATCATTCTTTTGAAGCCTAAATAGTCTAATTTTGTATTGGTAGATTTATAATCTGTATGATTGAGCGGCAGGTTGCTCGTGGAAATCCGTATTCGGTTTCCAGTTCATGGAAAAGCTGATGTTCTGCGGTCTTTATCCAGACACGTTTGAATTCGGTTTTTTGTTCTGGGTTTATTGTCATAGCTATTTCCCAAATGCTGATTTCAA
>JAKRWB010000152.1 GCA_022353185.1 ANME-2 cluster archaeon
TAACACCTGCTGCCTGTGCAATGAACTGTGCTACACCACCGTAGAGCAGTCCGGGTGCATCAGCTGCATAAGCTGCATCAGCCAGGATACCGTTCCCGATACCAACACTGAATATGCCTACCGAGAGCAGACCCCATGAACCTGCATAACCATGTACAGCTATGGCACCAACAGGGTCATCGACCTTCAACTTATTCTCATTGAAGAACACACCAGCAACCATTATAGCACCACCGATGATGCCTATGACCACAGCAGCCCAGTTCTCCACAGAGCCACAGGGTGCGGTAATAGATACCAGACCGGCCAGTACTCCGTTGCCGGTAAGTGAGGGATCAGGCTTACCGCTCTTAACCCAGGTGATGAGCATTGCAGTTACTGCGCCTGCTGCTGCAGAAAGGAATGTATTGACAACTACCAGGTTCATGAAAGCGTCATTACCATCCAGGGTACTGCCGCCGTTGAAACCTAACCAGCCCAGTGTCAGGATGAGTGTACCCAAAAATGCCAGGGTCAGGTTGTGACCTGGAATTGCCTGTGCAATACCGTTCTTGAACTTACCAAGTCTTGGACCTAATACAATTACACCAGCCAGGGCTGCATATCCCCCGATACTGTGTACTACGCCGGACCCGGCAAAATCATGGTGGGCTGCACCGGCTATTTTAACAATGAAACTTTCTGATCCGGTAAGAAGTGCAAAGTCGGCACCGCTCCAGACCCAGTGTCCATATACCGGATAAATGACAGCAACCAGTATCACCGTAAATAACAAATAAGCCTTGAAATTGGTCCTTTCGGCCATGGCTCCGGACACGATGGTGGCTCCGGTAGCTGCAAAGACCATCTGGAAGAACCAACCGTTCCATGTGGCATTATCTGCACCAGAGAGGAAAAATTGATCTCCTCCGAATAGTCCGGCAATATCACTACCGTACATGATAGCCCATCCTACGGCCCAGTATACCAGGATACCGATACAGATGGTCATCATGTTCTTCATTAATATGTTCGCTGTGTTCTTGGTCCGGGTAAGACCTGCCTCTACAAGTGAGAAACCTGCATGCATAAAGAACACCAGGCCTCCGCACAGCAGCAGCCAGACAAATGTGAGGCTCTGCTGAACTGCCGCTATTGAGTCGGCGTTCTCTTCAGTCGTTGCTCCCATCGCAGGCATGACCAGCAATAAGAGTAATATTGCTGCTGTAATGACCAGCGTTGGAATTTTTTTATTTGACGTAATTTTATTGACCTCCATTATATTTTAACCGGTTTTAATCGGCAAACGGTAATTTACTGTATACATTATATTATATAAAGTTTACTCTTATAATTAGAAATATTTATATACTAATAAAAATGAACATACAAAGCAGGTGAACTTAAATGGATAACAACGATTTAATAACCAGGTTCCAGACAATTTCATACCTGTTTGGAGGTATTGTTTTCTCCCTGTTGGGACTCTCAGGACTCAAACAGTTGGCATACACCCAGGCCTATCCGGGAACCAGCTTGATATTATTCACTGCATTGCTGACGTCTTTTGGTATCTGGTCACTGCGCAAGTTCTACAGGCAGTACAGGACCTTTAGCAGCTAAACAAGCCAATCGTTCAAAAACAATAATCAAAACTAAAAATAAGAAAAAATGAACTTGACGGTGCCCTCTTTGAGAGCAACGTCATCAATATGCTATTTTATTGTGTTATGTGCAGGTTCTATTCCATCAAGATAGCTTCTGCTTCTTCCCTGAAGGAATCCATAATATACTGAATACCTGAAACCTTTGCAGCCTCTTCGGTCAGGCAGGTAACATCCTTCCTTGAAATTGTAGAAAGGTTAAAGTTCCTGCTGCCGGCCATGATCTGCTGCAGTCCGGTCCTGGTCTTCTGGCAGTAGCTGTAGATACCCAGGGCTCCCAGCGGGATATCCTTGATATCACTGCCGAACCTGTCAACCAGTTCCTCGTAATGTACAAATATCTCCTCAGCCCTGCGTCCATACTGGGAAACAGTCTTTGGCAGGTCATCCTCTTCGATCCACTTTGCAATATTTTTACCAACCATGCCCGGAATCATCAATCCACGGCCCATGCATACTGCTTTTACATCAGGTGCACCCATTGCAATAGCCTTGAATACACCATCCTCGCTTGAGAATCCGCCAGCCATTGCAAGATCAGGTACTCTCTTGCCACGTGCCTTGAGCTTCTCTGCGAACTGGTGGACCTGGCTCTGTAGGTAGAATGTAGGCGTACCCCATTCGTTCATCATAGGCCATGGGTCAAGGTCGGTATGATACAGGCGATATCATCATACATAAACCTTTTATAGCGTGAATTCTATGGGGATGGGTTATTATGAAAATAGCAATTCTTGGCGGAACAGGAAGTATTGGCGGGGGTCTGGCCCTTAGGTGGGCTTTGAACCATGACATTATAATCGGTTCCAGAAAATATGAAAAAGCCGAAC
>JAKRWB010000153.1 GCA_022353185.1 ANME-2 cluster archaeon
CTAACCTGTTTTCATATATCTGACAATTTCGCCAATAGCAGGTCGCTTTCCATACATGAGCAGTCCAACCCTGAACAACCTGGCAGAAGCCAGTATCACGAAATATACAGACACCACCAAAATTAATAAGCTTACTGCTATCTGGTAGAGCGGTACATCAGAAACGCCCATACGTATCAACATGGCAACAGGAGATGTTAATGGGAACATGGAAAAGAACATCGATAACTTACCCTCTGGTTCGGTGATCAATACCTGCATGAATAATATGGGTGCTACAGCCGGGAAAGTGAAAATTGGAATAAGCTGCTGGCTTTCACGCATAGAACCGCTTATTGCTCCCACAGCCCCCATCATACTGGCAAATAACAGGAATGCAAGTACGAAATATGCCAGAGATAGGATCAATAACAAGGGATTGATAGATATAGCAAAAACATATATCAATCCGGCAAAACCTACTGACAGCCAGATTGCTATTTGCAATAGTCCTACCGAGCCCAGTCCGACAATCTTTCCTGTGAGCATTTCAATTGGAGTTACTGAGGATAATATTATCTCGATTATCCGGCTCTCTTTTTCCTCTGCTACACTTTGCAATAGATATCCAGAGGAAGTAAAAATTGAAATTAACAGAAGTATACCGATCATATATGGAAGTGCAAAATCTTCCAGCATATCGGATAGTCCTTTTTCATTGACCTCACCTGTGGTCTCAATAGAAAATCGTTTAAAAGTTATGGGATCCTTGACCCGCTGCAAGGTATCTTCATCCACCTTATCCTGTAGCAGGTTGTTTAACATCAATTCAGACAGTTCTTCGTGGGGAATGTCTGTTCCTTTTCCCATCACATAAGATTCAACAGTTCCGGTCTTGATATAATCTTGTGGAATGATTAGATATCCTGATAATATCCCGGATACAACGTCCTGTTTGGCAGCTGCAACATCTGAATATTGTATGAATTTTATGTTCTGGTCTTTTCCATTATCCAGGTCATCCAAATCCTGATTATTTGTCGTTCCCGGAATTTCATTGGAAAAAATCATCGGACCTCTTACTGTGATCTCATCAGGAAATTCAAATGAATTTGTTCTGTCAATGTAACCCAGGGTCAGATCTTCAGGGGATGATAAACCTGTAAGCATTAATGGAACTAATATGATGAGGATAAAAAAAAGCGGGAAGCCTAATGTCATCAATATGAATTCTTTTCTCTTTACTGTTTTCAAGAACTCGTATTTTGCTATCATTAGGGATTTATTCAACTGGAGGCCCCCTTGGCAATTTTAATGAATATCTCATTCAAGGATGGGGTAGATTGTTCAAGGCGCAGGATCCTGACCCTTGGTACAATGTCTTCGATCAGGGATTGGACATCATGTCCCTCTTTTATGAATATCTCAACATAAGTTCCATGCCGGATGATATTTTCAATCTGGTCGAGTTCTTCAAATGAGCTTATGTTCCCCTCAAATTCCAGGAATATGGAATTATTGCGGTGTTCATTCTTGATGTCCCCGACCTTCCCATAAAGGACGATCATGCCTTTATTGATCATAAGTATGCGATCGCACATGGCTTCTGCCTGTTCCATCATGTGAGTTGAGAGTATGATCGTCTTGCCAGCTTTTTTTTGTTGGAGAAGAATGTTCTTGATAATCTGGGTATTTACAGGGTCAAGACCTGAGAATGGTTCATCCACTACTATGAGGTCGGGACCATGAATAATGGTGGCAATGAACTGTATCTTTTGCTGCATTCCCTTGGAAAGCTCTTCGATCTTTTTGTTTTTATGCTCCAGCATTTCAACTGACTGCAGGAGACTCTCAGCATTTTCCAGGGCCCGGGTTTTTGTCATTCCTTTAAGTTGGGCCAGGTAAACCAGAAGTTCAATGACCTTAGACTTTTTGTAAAGACCGCGCTCTTCTGGTAAATAGCCGATCCTGTCCTTCGAATCAGGATCAAGATTTTTCCCGAATACCTTGATATTTCCTGATTCAGGTTTTATGATATCAAGCATCATTCGCAGGGTTGTGGTCTTACCTGCGCCATTGGGACCGAGAAGTCCAAATATTTCTCCTTGATCTACTGAAAAAGATATATCGTCAATGATCTGTTTATTACTGTATGATTTTGATACATGTTCGAGTTCTAATATTATCATTGGGATCAATCCATATGTCTTGCAGATATTTTTTTTATAAGTTAAATATTTGCGCCAATTATATTATAATTTTCACCAGATTACCTTTTTAGTTAGAACCCAATTTCATATTTCATTACCCATATTATCTAATTTTATGGGTATTCCATTACCCATATTATTCAATTTTATGGATTCCTGTCTTTCGAATATTGTCAATGATCTGTTTATGACTGTATAATCTTGATACATGTTTGAGTTCTAATATTTTCATTGAGATCAATCCATATGCCTTACAGGTGTGTTTTTAAATGAAATATGTGCGCCAATTAGATTTTAGTTTGATACTGCATTCAGGCAGGCAATATCAGGAATTTTATTTTAAACTACATGTCTGCCCATTGATAATTAGTGGTCATATTGCTGTAATAGTACTTAAAAACCGGTAGGTTGACAGCTCAATACCTAATTTAGAAGACTTCCGAACCAACAGTCCAAAACCGTTTTGTTTATGTATATGAAGACCCTGTACGGTCAGTACGAGGATAGTTATTACAGGCTGTCCGACAATTACTGCCAGTAATTAAAATTTTAACCTGGTTAGTTTAACTTGGTGATTTGAAAACTGTTAGGTTTTGTTTGGAATGAGTGTGGCATTTAGGATGTTGGTGGAATTGTTTCATCCAAAAGTCATGTATAAACAAAATTTATGAAAGAAACAAAAGGTGATAAAATATGGCTAAACCATACAATATATGTAAAGTTTGCGGAGCAAGAAAATTTCTCAATTTTGCAGGTCTTTGTACAAAATGTAATAAAAACGTAGCAGGTTTAGAGATAGTAGAAAAAGCTCTTGAAAAAAAGCATGAAATGCTAGAATCTCAAGCAGAAATGCAAGCGGAAATGGAAGCCCATCAATCAGAAGAACTCAAAGAAAAACAGGCATTAGAAGAGATGGATGTGTTAACAAGCGAGCAAAAAGAACGATTGGTAGAATTAAGCCCAGGTATTAACACCATTGCCGAGTTAAATAAAGAAGTTAAGAAAATAGACGAAGAAACAAAGGAAGAAGAAACAAAAGAAGAAGAAACAAAAGAAGAAGAAACAAAGGAAGAAAAACCTAACGAAAAATAGAAATCATACGTTTCTCCCTAACATTGAATGGGTAAATATTAGATGGGATTTACTGGATGGTGAAGAGCCAATTTATGTCGATAAAACTAAAGACGAAAAACGATAAAAACCCTCATGCACCCGCGCCAAGATGCCCCGTTTATCCAAAACGGCAGTCTGTGACTTTTGAACTGGTGAAGAGCAAGGCCACAGCACCCAATCTGAGGGAATGCACCAAATGCTGCCTTTGTGTGGAGGCATATATTATAAAATCCATCACTTATAGTTCCTGCTGAAAAGATATTAAGCCAGCTGACTGTTGTTTGATAAAATAGACTGTAATTAATTCTGAGGTATATATTTATGTAAAAGACGCCAAGTTGTATTTATGTCTGAGTCACAGATATTACACAAAATATCAAATGATATTGAATTTTTAAAGGACCAGATAACTAATCTGCAAAGGGATATCAGCGAAATCAATGCAGATATTCACAGATTGCGTCCCGAATACAGGGTAAAAGTGGAACAAATATTAGAAGAAGGCGTTTTTGAGACTTATTCCAGCTTTGATGACCTGAGGCGCGAAATTGAAGATGTATAAACCTGGCATTGAATGTTTAATGAGATGCGTTCAAGGGCAATCCTTAACAGC
>JAKRWB010000154.1 GCA_022353185.1 ANME-2 cluster archaeon
TGGCTCGACATTCTCCATAACAATCCCGTTCTCAGTCATCTCAGTTATCTTGAAATCACCGTAACGTTTGCCAATAGAAATCTGCACTGGAGTTTGTGAATATTGCCTGATATCCTTCAGTAATATCATTTCCCCGACAATCGACTCGATCTTACATTCAAAGAAAGTAATTTCTTCGTTACCATAAACAGTATTAAATGCAACTGTTTGCCCTTCTGAAAATATATTCGAATCAACCATCACCCCGTTTCGGGTAAGTTCCAGCAACGCACCATCATTGGTGATGTCCCAAAATGTCAGGATATACCCATCCCTTAACAAATATGGTTCCCTGAGCCGTAACGACTTCATGTCATCATTTAACAATATCCGACTGAGCAGATCGACATTATCACGACCAATAGGTGCATATACCCCTCCTAGAAATCCTATTTCTCCACTGCTGAGGGTCGCCTGATACGTAGCATCGCCTATCTTAACATAATTATCATTTGTAAAGTACACATTCAAAGATTCATAGGATGTTCCTTTATCCAGGTCATAACCAAAAGCTGTGAAGTTTTCACCAGTCAGGTTCATCCAGCGTCCTGCTCCGATGTTATATTTCGAACCTTCCACCTTGTAAGTCCCGGGTTTAGTCTTAATGGTATATACATATGCCCTCTTACGATTATCTGCAACCTTGAACATAACCCTGTTGTCCAGCAGACTGGTGGGATTCGTTAACTGGATGATAGCCGGATTCCTAAAGATAATGCTGCCAGCTGTAATATCATCCACCTGGAATTCACCATACCTGTCACCGATACTGACCTGACGGGGAGAGTCTGAATATAAATACAGGTTTGTTATCCTGACACTGTCCGTTGATATACTCCCTACCTTAAAGGTAAGTATCTTGTAATTGTTTATACCTGAGACCATTGACTTATATTCGTATGTTTCATCAATCGACATTGTTTCTGTAGTAATCAATACGTTATTTTTACTCAAATCCAGGACAGCAGAACCATCAAAACCATTGATAGATAATACAGTTATATTGTAACCATTTTCAAGTGCCCATGTATCACTTGCACTCATAGTCTTTGAACCGCTGTTAATGATGATATCGGTCAAAGTATCAGCTTTTAATGGGTCAACAGAATAGTACCTCTCACCCTGATACCAGATATTACCAGAGCTTACACGGGTAGTATATGTAGCGTCTCCTACACCCACATTGCCATCACTATTGAAATATAACGTAAGGACTTCGGTTGAATAAAGGTCAGAATAATCCCCACTCGATATTGGCACCGTTTTACCCGCCATGGTCGAAAGCACATTCCCTCTTATCTCAAGCTCACCACCAGAACCCTCTGTATTGATAACACTCAAATTCTGGTCAAAGAAAGACGACAATGCAATATCATCCCACCATACCTGTACTCTATCAGAATTGCCCTGCAGTTTCAGTACCTTCATTTCAATTCGGTTATTTCTAAGCAGCATGACCGGAACCTCAACATGTTCCCAGCCCTCATTGCCCGCAGCATCCTCCTCCCAAACAACCCTGTCATTCAACAACACCTGCTTGTTATGATAACCCGGCCTGTTGGAAGTGATAGAATCCTTCACATCAAATGTCAACATCGCCAGCCCTCTTGTTGAACCATTGATATATTGATGCATCTCTCCAAAATCTCCGGCACTTGAGTTATCTGGCCGCTGCCCCATCTCATACGAAAGCACAGGCGACCGTGACGCAAGTTCAGTATAATTTCCACTAAAGTTGATCCCGGTGAATTCCCATATAGATGAATATTCCATATCACCGTTAAGAACTTCAG
>JAKRWB010000155.1 GCA_022353185.1 ANME-2 cluster archaeon
TTTCTCATTGATGAATACTATTTCATCAATCAGCAAATTCAATTAATACAGAGGTCACGATTTGTAGGACACTACCCAATATTTGGCTGGGGTACGGTGTGTCTCGATCGCGGTGGGAAATCGAAGGAAGCGGCAGTGATGGCAAGATGTATAAACTCACTGGGAACACCCCCAAATCCACTGTGGGAATGCTGCGATGAAAAATGCATCATTGGGCGGCGCATTAAGTTGCAGGGCAGGTGATGTGGATTCCAATACTTTCACCCCGCTTGGATTGCGTATATATGGGAAGAAATCCAATTATATTGTAGTCAATAAATTTGCTTTTATTTTTCCTGATAAAAAAAGAGCAGAAAGAAATTGTATTAATTTTGTCTACATTTTCAGATCGCATCGAATCGGAAAAACAAAAAAAATCCCAACTCGAAATCCTCAAAAAAAGTCTCATGTAAAAATCACTGACAGGTGAGATCATGGTCAAAGTGAATTAACATGCAGGAAGATAACAAACTCATCGTATTCCAGGACAGGGAAATAAGACGGATATGGCACAACGAAGAATGGTATTTTTCTGTTGTGGATATTATTGGAGCATTAACAGATAGTACAAACCCGAATAATTACTGGAAAGTTCTAAAACATAGGGAAAATCAGTTGGTTACAATTTGTAACCAACTGAAACTGCCATCAAGCGACGGTAAATATTACAAAACCGATTGTGTCAATACACAGAATGCATTCAGGCTTATCCAGTCTATTCCTTCTAAAAAGGCAGAACCGTTCAAGCAGTGGCTGGCAAAAGTGGGGTATGAGCGGGTACAGGAGATTGAAAACCCTGAACTCGCCCAGGAAAGAATGAAGCAGCTCTACGAGCAGAAAAGCTACTCAAAAGAGTGGATCGAGAAAAGACTCAGAGGTATTGCCATCCGCCAGGAATTGACTGACGAATGGAAAGACAGAGGTGTGAACCTGAGTATAGAATATGCAATCCTTACCAATGAAATATCCATGGCAACATTCGGAAAGACCGTCGATGAATATAAGAAATATAAGAATCTTAAAAGAGAAAACCTGAGAGACCATATGACAGATCTGGAACTTATTTTCTCAATGCTTGGAGAAAAAGTAACCACAGAGATCACACGAAGCAAAGATGCCCCCAAATTCCATGAATGCAAAAATGCGGCTCAAGAGGGGGGAGGTGTTGCAGGAAATGCAAGGCGTGACGCAGAGGCGAAGATCGGCAGACCTGTTGTCTCAGGAGAGAATTACCTTACCGAACCGGAAAAAGAGAAAAGAAAGCGATTACAATGACCTGTGACTCAATGGAATCACTGGAAGTCAAATACCCCGCTGTTGAGGTGTTGACTCCGTACCTGGTCTGAATAAAAATTGACAGTAAAGAGTCCGAAAAACGGCACCGTCTCCAGCATCAACCTTAACCCTGCTGCCGCAGCCCCCACCGCACCCACCACCCGCATTGTAAAACACCCGGGTGCAGGCTGCGGGGTTGAGCGGAAGGGGCGGCAGGGTGAGTGCAGGAAAACAGGCAGTTAGTGGTGCGGCTTTTACGCTCGCTTCCACTTCGCACTCGCACC
>JAKRWB010000156.1 GCA_022353185.1 ANME-2 cluster archaeon
TAACCGAAGAAGAAGTTGTAACATTTTTTAAGAAACACCGTGTTGTAACTTGGAAAGAACTTATATCACATTTTAAAATTACAAAACAATCACTCCTAATAAAACTCAAGAGCCATCCCCATCTCACAAGCCTCAATCACAATCATCGATATCTCGCCTTAAAACAATTCATTGGAGAAACAGATCAATATGGAATTTGGAGATACCAAGGAATTGCCTTTTCCATACATGGTAATACTCCAAAAACTCTCACGCATCTAATTCATACAAGCAATTGCGGCTTGTCCACAAAACAATTGGAACAAATTACATCCGTAATGTGCAGGGGAATACTCCTCAAACTACTAAAACAAGGCGTAGTTACTCGTATCAAAGAAGGATTCGATTACATCTATTTATCATCAGAACCAGAAGTAAGGAAATCTCAATTGGAAAAGAGAGGGCTTGAATCTCACGAAATTTTGGTCGAAGCTCAAGTATCCCAGCCATCAGTGAAAGAAGAAGAGATTACGAATTTCCTTGAACTTAACGGCGAAGATTATCTTCTAAAACGATTAGAGATGGTACGCCGTGTAAAGTCAGGGGAGAGCAAAGCTCAGGTGGCAAGGGAACTCAACTGTAGTCCCGATACTGTTCGAAATGCATGCGAAACCTTTGAAAAATATGGTGCAAAGGGACTTATCATAACCCGAGAATATCCAAAACACAAGATGACTGAGACCGTAGAGAAGGAAATACTCATAATAAAGGCAAAGCATCACAAATGGTCTCCTGAAAAAATCGGGTCTGAGCTCCGTGAGCAAAACCTCGACATAAGTAACCGGTCAGTGAGAATATTTCTCGAAGAAATCGGGCTTATCCAAAAAAAAACTCGCCACAAAGCGTGAATATTTCCTGTGGAGGAATGTTCTTGCTAAAGGCCATGCTCCAATACATTGGGTTTAATGATGCTACGAGAATAATATCTGATCAGGAACTTAAGTTCTCGCCGCTAAACTTCGCTTACACACAGGCATGGATGACTATCAATGATGTGGACGCACCTTATCAGCTCAACGACATCAACGGAAACTTCATTTTGTTCAAG
>JAKRWB010000157.1 GCA_022353185.1 ANME-2 cluster archaeon
GTGTGCAGAATGTGTGCTTCTTTGGTCCTACGGGAATACCTGTGCTGCCTCCGCCGAATTATGTGGTGCAGTTCAATTCTTGGATGATTAATGTGGAGGGGCGGATAGATGGATTTACGTTGCAGGATGTGGATAATGAGGTGCATCCGAATCCGATGTTTGGGCATGAGGCGCAGATTTTTAAGCGAACTAATGATGTAGTAGAAGATTCGTCTTCAAATTATGAAATTATCGGAAGGAATATTCCAATTGGATTCAGTTTTACGACAGGAACATTTATTGCAGTACCCCCTGCTGGAAAACCAATTGGGGATCAATTAGGTGGTTACACTGAAACATCATCTGAATATGGAAGTATATTATTAGAGTGATATTATGAATACAACATTGTTTATTATTTTCACATTGCTTATGAGTTTCACTCATATTGCATGTGCAGAACCTGTTGAAAATGATTTTGGAATTGTCAATGCGTGGTACAATGGACAAGAAGCTATGGTAGAAAATATTAATTTAAAAATTGGAGAACCTGCTGAAATTACAGTAAGCATTATTTCAAAAATAGATTGTAATGTATATTTGGAATTGACAAATCCTTTAGTAACTAAGCCATATGAAATTATTAGTGGACCTAGTGAGTTTAATGAACTTATTCAAAATCGTGGAATAAAATCAGGTTGGTCAAAAAATTATACTTGGATAATTAAACCAAATGACAAATGGGTAAATGGGAATGCTCCGATTAATATTTTTGTTGAATTTAGTGATCGTGGAGATGATAGACATGAGGAATTCACCATCGTCAACCCCTACATCCTCAACGAACAGTACTCAGGCCCCGCCCCCACTACCACCGACCCCTCGTCCACCGACCAGCCGCCTTCCCAGGGGTCGCCCGGGTTTGGGGTGGTGGGTGCGCTGATGGGGATAATGCTGGTTGTTGGATACTGGTCTGGAAAGAGCTGAACCGCCGCCTACATCACACTCATCGGATTTCCACCCCTGCATGCTACAATCAGGTCTGCACACACTGGTAATAGA
>JAKRWB010000158.1 GCA_022353185.1 ANME-2 cluster archaeon
TTGCCTATGGACCAAAGATACATGGGATAAAGAATAAGGCCGAACTGAATGCCATCGTGGAAGAAACGCTAAAATCCGCCGCTTTATGGGATGAGATCGAGGATAGGCTCCATTCATCTGCCATGGGACTCAGCGGCGGGCAGCAGCAGAGGTTGTGCATTGCCAGGGCCATGGCGGTAAAGCCGGAAATAATTCTAATGGACGAACCATGCTCGGCTCTTGACCCTATTTCTACTGCTAAGATAGAAGACCTGATGATCGAATTGAAGCAGGATTATACAGTTATCATAGTAACACACAATATGATGCAGGCAGCAAGAGTCAGCGATTATACCGCATATTTCCTGCTTGGAGAACTCATTGAATATAGTGAAACAAAAAATCTGTTTGAATATCCTAAGGATAAACGTACAGAAGATTATATCACAGGGAGATTTGGATAATGGTCAGAAAGGTATTCCAAATGGAAATGAACCGTCTGGAAACAGATGTTATTAAAATGGCGGAGCTCACCAGGGATGCTGTCAGTTTATCTGTGGATTCTCTCAGTAACCAGAATGTTGAGATGGCAGCCAGGGTTATCGAACTGGAAGAAAAGAGCGATGTTCTCAATATTGAAATCAGCGATCGCGGTATGATGTTGACTGCTACGCAGCAGCCGGTTGCAGGGGATCTGAGGTTCATATCCTCTATGATGAAGATATCAGATTCTTTTGAGCGGATAGTTGATTATGCTGAAAAGATAGCAAGGATAACTATGAAATCTGCCCATAAACCGTTACTGAGGCCATTGGTTGATATACCAAGAATGTCAGATAATATCCGGAAGATGATCGACCTGGATATCGATGCTATACAAAATCGGGATGCTGGACCAACTGAGCGACTATCACCGCTGGATGATGTAATTGATGCCCTGTACCAGACGCTATACACTGAATTGCTCAATTTTATGATTAATGACACAACTACCATAGATGATGCCACTGACCTGCTGTTTGTAGCCCGTTATCTTGAGAGGATCGGGGATATCACATGCAAGATAGGTTCCATGATCGTTTTTATGCTGGATGGGAAGCGGGTCTGGATAAAATGAAGATTAGAGTTGCTTTTTGCTTTGTATCGCTGCCTTTGCTATTGACATAGTGTAACCAAACTTGCAGATATACAGATTTGATAAAAATCAAAACAAAAAAATGTAAATGTATAAAAAATGAACAAAAAAATATAACTTTTATTCAAATATTAGTCTTTAAATGCTCCTCCCAGAAC
>JAKRWB010000007.1 GCA_022353185.1 ANME-2 cluster archaeon
AAAGAGGGCATCGACCTGCCCGAGTTTTTGCGCAGCAAGCCCCAGTTCCGCAACATGCAGCGAATGGAGCTGGACGAAGCATTCAAGCAAGAAGATCATCCCTTCCGCATCGCCATTGTCTGCGCCATGTGGCTGACCGGCTTCGACGTGCCAAGCCTCTCCACGCTGTACCTCGACAAGCCGCTCAAGGCCCACACCCTGATGCAGGCCATCGCTCGCGCCAACCGCGTGCACGAGGGCAAGAACAACGGCCTGATCGTCGACTACTGCGGCATTCTCAAACACCTGCGCAGCGCCCTGGCGACATTCGCCGGTACTCAGGCTGACGGCCAGGGAGGTGAGACTGATCCGGCCAGGCCCGACGAGGAGCTGCTGGCTGATCTTGCAGAGACCATTACATTTGTTCGTACGTTTCTCGACGAGCGAAGCGCATCACTGGACAACGTTATCCACAAGACGGGCTTCGAGCGCAACGCTGCTATTGTGGCATGCAAGGAAGCAGCCAACGAAAACGACGAAACTCGCAAGCGTTTCGAGGTGATGTGTCGAGAGGTATTCAAAAAGTTCAAAGCGTGTATCAACGTCCAGGGCATAAACGCGCACCGGGCCGACCGCGACGCGATCAACATCGTTTACAAGAGCTTGCAGCAGGACCGCGAGCAGGCCGATATCACGGACATCATTCGACAGTTGCACCTGGTGGTAGATGAAGCAATCAAAACAACGGCCAACGGGACAGGAGAGGAGCAGGATCCATACGACATCAGCAAGATAGACTTCGACAGGCTGAAGCGGGAGTTTGAACATAGCCCAAAGAAGAACACCACGGTCCAGAACCTCAGACAGGCCGTCGAGCAACGGTTGCAGCGATTGTTGAACCAGAACCCGTTAAGAACCAATTTCCAGCATCACTTTGAGGAGATTGTGGCGGATTATAACCGCGAGAAGGATCGGGTGACCATCGAGCAGACCTTCGAAGCCTTGCTCAAACTGGTTCAGGAGCTGGATAAGGAAGACAGCCGGGCCGTACGCGAAGGACTGGATGAGGAGTCGCTGGCAATTTTCGATCTGCTGAAAATGCAGAATCTCAGCGCATCCGACATCAAGCGGATCAAGGCTGTTGCCGTTGGTCTGCTGGAAGAGCTGAAGGCGGAGAAACTTAGAGTAGATCAATGGCGCGACAAGGAGGCGACACGCGACGCTGTGCGGGTGACAATTCGCAATTTCCTTTGGAGCGACAAAACGGGGTTGCCTGTAGAGAGTTACACTCCTGATGATGTGAACACAATATACGAAGATGTATTTAGGCACGTTTACCGGGTATATCCGACAGTTCCATCGCCGTACTATGCAGAAGCTGCATGAAATGAAGTAACCGAAATATTTACAGAACCGCTCCACAACAATCCGATATCAGCGGATATACGGCTCAAATCCCTATGGTAGCTTCGACCAAAATTACTCAGTCGCCTGCGGTCACTCCGCAACTTCGCTTATCCGTCGTATTTATCAACCTTCCAAATAGCGATAAATACCCAAAACCAATTACCAAACCAAAAAATTCAGCACCCATTCACAACAAATAACCAATCCCACTCGGCATTTCCAACTAATTCTTTCATATCAAATCCATAATCTCCGCTTTAGCCTTCATAATAGGCTCAGGTTGAAAGCCACCCATCTCCAGACCAGCCTCCCAGCTCCGCGGCTTCTTCGCAACCAAATTCAATGCCCCCTCCACCAGCACCACACCGACCGCCTCATCTACCGCTACCCCCTCGTCCAGTATAAAATAATCGACGGCACGCCCACAGTCATAGGCATCAACGAAGGCGCCGAGGTATTAAAAGAAATCTACGACCAGTACAACGAAATAAACCTGGGCGGCAACATATATGAAATCATGGAGCGGGGC
>JAKRWB010000159.1 GCA_022353185.1 ANME-2 cluster archaeon
TTTTCGTTCTCAAGCACCTTCAACTGCAAACTCAGCTTCGTAACCTCAACCGCCTGCGAGTCAATATCAACACCGTAGATATTGTTCAGAAGAATCCTCTTCTTCTCAGCCGTTGTCAGATACCATTCGTTCTCCCTGACCTGAAAAACCGCTTTCTTATACTTCTTTGGCTTGTTCTCCATGTACCAGTCCAGATGATACTGTAAGAGATACGAATATGCACCAATAAGAAAACTTCCGGAGCCGCATGCAGGGTCCAGTATCGTTATCTCTGCAATCTTTTCCGGCGTCTTCCCCTCCACCAGTTTACCAACCGTGTTTTTGACAATATAATCAACAATATACTGGGGCGTATAATACACGCCACCGGCTTTTTTAACATCTGGCTTTGTTTCCACCTTTGCCTGATGTCCCGCAGTCAGCCTGATGACCTTACCCAGAAACTGCTCGTACACGTTGCCCAGGATCTCAACGCCGAGAACTGAGAACTCATACGGCGATATTGGATAATACAGACTCCCTATAATCGTTTTCAAGACTTTATCATCAATTCTCAACGTTGGCGTAATTTTATCATAGTCAAAATCAAATATGCCGCTGTTGTATTTGGATTCTGCGAGTTTGAAATGATTCAGCAAGCGTATGTAAACGTCGGTGGATTCGGCTGCTGGCTGCAACTGACCATAAGGTTCGATCCCCCGGTCTTCGCAAATCCGCAGGAATATGATCCTGTCTATTATCTTCTGCACTGCGTAGTTCAACTCGTAGATAGACACATCCGGATTACGAAGAGCAATGTTTTTAGCCAGCAGTTCACGCCAGCTCTCAATCTCCTTTAGAAATTCACTATCAACTTCGGCTGTGCCCCTCTTGCCTTTCGTTGATTGTACATGCCGGTCAAAGCTTCCTTTGAAGATCGCTTCTTTTGAAAAAATATCGTATATCTCATCAAACTTATCGAGATATTCTTCAAACGTGTAATAGGCAATCCTCCCCACGCTGACTTTGTCTGTTTGATTGGGTTTGATTCGGCAATCGAAAACAGAGAACTCCTCGAAATCTGTTACGATAGACAATGGCAGTTTTGCACTCCATGCATATCGCCTCAACTGGTATGATGGGCTGACGTCATCTTTTACGTTCACAGAAGGTTTCTTCGCTTCAACAAAGAACTTCCTTTGACCACCAATCCTAAAACTGTAATCCGGCGCTTTGGTCGAACCCCCTATTTTTATCGCATCCTCGTGAACAACATCTTTGTATTGCTCTGCATGATCCTGTTTATTGCCGACATCCCATCCCATAGCTTCAAAGAAGGGGTCAATGAATTCTATTCTCACCTGTGTTTCATTATATGCCGATTTTTTATAAACGTCAAAGTTATACCTGAACCGTTCAACAAGCTTTTTGATATTTTGCTTTGCTTCTTCTTTTATTTCATCTTTGGACATCATAGTGGACTATTAGTGGACTATGTAAGATACACTTAATTATATTTACTATAATTTTGCGAGTGTATTTCTTAGGTCGGATTGGGCGCAAGGTCGTATGGAGTTTTGTGGGGCGGGCGGCTGCCCTCTGCCTGGCTGTATGCGCTGAACAGGGGCTGGCCTTCGAGGATATCCGAGACTTTTTAATTTCTTCTGATCTTTTGAACAATAAAGAACCGCAGATACACGCAGATGAACGCAGATTTCGCATGCAGTATCCGCGTTTATCTGCGTTCATCTGCGGTTAATAGAACTGATTAATAAGTGTAACCAGAAAATAATAAAAAGTCTCGGATATCCGGGCCTTGGCAGATCTGCTGGTAAGAGCTCCGGCCGAATTCCAAAGGCTGCCAAGTCTCAAACTGCGTGCTGCTGGTCCGGCCTTCGGTTGATCGGAGGGCTGCCGGCGAGTGGGGAGCAGCTGAAAAAAATACAGACCTCGTTACAATTCGAGGCAGTCTGACAATTAGAGCCAGCAATAAGATTTTTTCGTATTTTTTGATTTAAAACCCCAATTCCTCTTCTTTTCACTGAAATTTTGAATTGCTGGACAGACTCCAATTTGTGAGGGGGAAACCATAATTTAAAGAAGTGACGAGTTTATTAACAAAGTTGGAAGTGTATATGCTATGACTGAAGAAAGTGAAGATTTGGTGGCATATTGCGGTTTGTACTGTGGAGATTGTCATGGGTATACTGGCCGTGTAGCTGATTTGGCCAGGGACCTGAGGAAGGAGCTCAGGCAGACACAGTATGATTTATTTGCAAAAGAAATGGCCAGCTCTCCCTATGGTAAAAGCTACAAACATTATGATGAATGCTATGAGGTCTTGGGCCAGATGGTTAAATTCCGGTGTAAAAGAGGCTGCCGAAAAGGCGGAGGCAACCCATCCTGTAAAATAAGAAGGTGTGTTCAGAAAAAAGAACTGGACGGTTGCTGGGAATGTTCGGAATTTGAAACTTGTATTAAACTAGACTCCCTCAAACCAGTCCACGGAGATGCCCACAAGAAAAACCTAAGGCGGCTTAAGAAAGGCAGTAAAAACGAATTCATAGTTGGAAAACACGACTGGTACACCAAAGCTAAGGAATAACACACATCCAACAAAAGGAAGGAAAACTCATTGCCGTCTTGAGAACAGGTAGAAAAAAGGCAAACATACCAAGCTAAGGTTAGGGCGGGCTGCCCTCTGTTTGGTTGTTGCGCTGATAAAGAGCTGGCCTTTGTGGATATTCTTGGCAGGTCTGTCTAACAGGAGCTTCGATAGGAGCCCAGGACGGATATTGGGGCTATCAGGCTTCAAGCTGCATGCTGCTGGTGGGTGGGGGGCGGTAATTTCGAAATGGTGTCATCATCACCATGACAATTATTATAGAATTATTAATATAATTTCCAGTGGAAATAAAGGGCTACTCAGGTTATATAATTAGTTATCTTGCAATATTTTTACACAAAACCCTATACATACACAGCCATTTACCCAAGCGCCGATCAGCCGGATACTAAGGACTTACTACATCTGGGGGGATATCCAAGACGGCCAGACAGCTTCCAGCGCTGGTAGAGCTGCGGTGTGGGAGGGGCTGCCCTCAGCTTGGTAGTATGCGCTGTTCAGGGGCTGGCTTTTGGGATTATCCGGGTCCCGGCATATCTGCCCGGCAGGACTCCGGCCGGATACCGAAACTGGCAGGCTTCAATGTATGTGCTGCAAGTCCGGCCTTCGGTTGATTAAGGGGTTGTCGGCGGGCGACGTAAGTCCCAAAACTAATTTGCTTTATATAAAAACCAAACAATATTGACTAATCCTCGATCACATACTCGAACAACAACTGTGCAGCAATAAAGAATACCACATCATACACCAGCAGCAGCCTTATTTCATCAATTGCATCCATAATATTACCACTTGTCAGGACCTTCTGGGTCGCAAGCACGGCTGACATGATAAGCGGTATGATAATAGGGAACAGGATGACAGGCAGCAGTATCTCCCTTGTCCTCATGTTCACGGTCAGGGCTGAGAACAAAGTTCCTACCAGTATAAAGCCCAGGGTGCCCAGAAAAATCACAATGGCCAGCCCGGCCAGGCTCTTGATATCAGTGAAATTGAACAGTATCATGAACAGAGGCACGATGATGATCTCTATCATGAACATTATGACAAGGTTCGAGGTCACCTTTCCCATATAGATAGCACCCGGGTCAACCGGACACAGTCTCAATCCATCAAGGCAACCGTCCTCTTTTTCACTGGCAAAAGAACGTGAGAGACCCAGCATCCCTGCAAAAGTGAAAGCTATCCACAATATGCCAGGGGCAATGTCAGAAACCTCAATGCTGAACAGCACATTCGTGAAGGAATAGTTGAATATTACAATCACCAGGAGTGAAAATATAATCATGCTGTTTAGCATCTGCTTGGTCCTGAACTCCATCAACAGGTCTTTCCAGGCAAGGTACAGGAACTCCTTCATATCTCACACCTCGTGAACATAATGTTCATACGTCTGCCGAAATTCATGGATATCCTTGATGGCGTCTTTTTCGGTCTCGAATACGATACGGCCGCCAAACAGGATCACGACTTTATCTGCCAGTGCTATGCCCCTCTCAAGGTCGTGGGATACCATGACCTGGGTTTTATCTGATACATCCAGTTCTTTAAGTAGAGTATCGAATGTAGCAGCAGCGTGCTGGTCAAGGCCCGTATATGGCTCATCCAGGAACAATATCTTAGGGTCGTGCAATATGGCACGAGCAATGCTCAGGCGCTGTTTCATGCCCCTGCTGAACGTACCCACCCTGTCGTCCAGCCGGTACTGCAACCCCACTTCCTCGACCAATTCATGTATCCTGGCCTCCAGTGTATCCGCTTTCATACCGTACATCCTGCCAAAGAACTGCAGGTTCTCCCTGGCAGTGAGGTCCTGGTACAGGTAGGTTTCATGGGATATGATACCAATAAGCCGCCTGACTTCCAGTGGAGATTCCCGAACATCATGCTCGTGTACCCTGACAGTCCCTGAAGTAGGGCTTACCAGCGTGGACATTATCTTGACCAGGGTGGTCTTGCCTGCACCGTTGGGACCAAAGATGGTAAGGAAATCCCCGGTTGGTATTTCCAGGTTGATATCATTGAGAACATCGTGGTTTCCGAAAGTTTTGGAAAGATGTTTTATTGAGATAATGGCTAATTGCTCCTATCAATACTGTGTACTATGGGAAAAATATACTTAACGTCTACTTTTTTTATGTTCCGATTTGCAAGGGGCTGGCTATCTTCTTGAGAGTGGCTACCGCCGAAAGGGCCGCCAGGTAACTGGTCCTTGGGTTTTCAGGGAATGGAATGTTCTCCACCTCGGTGGTAAACCTGCCAAAGTCCCCTATCACCTCAATCTCATGCCGGTTCCGGGTCGAGCCAGGGTCCACCACTATTTTCACCCTGGTCTTATCCACTCCAATACCTGCCAGGCTGATGCATGCGGCCACATTTACGTTGGCAGGGAATGCCTTTACCGCCTCGATCGCTGTTCCATCGAATATGACCTCTGGTTTGTCAAAAGCGTCCAGGTCAATCTTGTTAGCTATCACATAAGGGGCTCCGGCCAATCCCCTTGGTGGTTTGGTAGTGGTCAATGTCACTGAGTGGATTGGTGCTGATGCTGCAGATTTGATGCCATCAATACCCGCGACTGCACCCGATGGCAGGTATATTTTACAATTGTGCTTGCGGGCCAGATTAACAAGATTCTCAAGGAGTTGCCCGTCGACCAGGGCACCGACACTCATTATCATCACGTCGCAGCCATTTTCCAATGCAGCAATGGCGGCCTGGGGAACAGCAACTGCAGAGGCAGACTCCACAACCAGGTCTACCTCTTTCACCATCTCGCTTATTTTCATCAATTTAGGTTTACACGACAGTTCGGCACAAAGTGATTTTATGTTTTCAATATGGTGCTCGTGAATGGCAACCAATTTAGCACCTTCAATGTCCTTATCCAGTGCACGGCAAATAATTGAACCAATGGCACCGCACCCAACTACTCCTACCCTGAGCATAACAACATCCCCATCATGAAACTAACTTTCATAGATCCTAATAATTATCCAGTACACCCTTTACTATGTCTTTAAAGTCATCCTTCAAAGAATAATGGTTGTGCTCCCTTGTCACATCTATTCGCAAAATACCAAGCCGGGTGTTCATCAATCCTACCATTGCTGATACACCGCGATAGTTCACGTCAAATCCATGTTGTACCAGATTATTGTAGATGTTGTTGGTGGTATAGATATCACCGTTCAGGAACATCTTGAGGACAGTCTTGCGCAGATTGGTCTCATCCCTGCGCAGATATTTTAATAACCTTTCTTTCACTTGATCTGTTGTTTGGTTCAGAGTTAACCACCAATTAATCATTATTGTATTAGAATTAAGGATAAATATGTTCTTTTATAAGTAAATAAAAGTTGGCGTTAAACATTGAAAGCATCTGCATTATCAATTGGTATCCTCTCAACTACCATACGACCATATGTGGGATAGCATTCCTCATACCACGCTTCAAAAACGCTACCAATTTCCTCTGCAATATCCTCAAGCACCCACCAACCCAGTTCTACCCTGCCACGGGTGCATTCATACATATTCCCGGGTACATCCAGCTGCTCCAGAAGACCGGTGATGCCTCCAACCTCTCCTTCCACTACTCCGTATAGCAAAGTACCATCGGGCGTGACCTCATCAAATTCACGAGCCGTGTTTTGGGCGGTGCGAAGCAGTCTTTTGCGTAATTGTACTCCGTCCTTGAAACTGGATGAACAAAAATTCGCATGCAACCCGGCGCACCTTTCCATGATGGCCTCTGCTGTTTCCCTGCTGCCTGCAACGGCACAGCCATCATTGTTTAGGGTGGAAAATCCATGTTGTTTCATTGCCTGTGAATTGGTCTGTGAGAACTCCAATTCGTTAAGGTTAAGAAATATGCCATGTTCCAGGGCAAAATCAGCCACTTGCTGCGCCCTGGGGAGGGAAGGAATTTCAATACCCACATCCAGACCCACTGTTTTAGCCTCTTCAATGGATGTGGCAAGGTCGCTATAATCAAGTCGGTCCCAGGTATCCATGTCAGGATGAAAACGTATCTCGTCAAGTCCGGCTGAGTGTAGTTGTTCCAGTATTTCCATGATTGGGGTACTGGCAGTGTAGAGATGTATGTGGTGTTCAGGTCCGAATTCATCTTTCAGCAGCCTGATGTATCCCAGCACCCTCTCCAGCACTAACAGAGGTTCGCCTCCGGTTATCCCTGTGCCCAGGGCTTGCATGTTGTGCGCTTCACAGAGTATATCCTGGTCTGACAACACTGGCCTCTCATTGGCAAAGGTTACATCGTTTTTTTGCTTTTCCTCTGATACCGGGCAGTAGAAACAATCACGATGGCACAATCCGGTTACGAACAGTACCATTTTTGCACCATCCCGGCAGAATTTACAGCCGGGGCCCAGGTAGTTGTAGAATGAACCGGACTCAGTTTCATATTTCATGTTAACCCCCTATATGTTTTCATAAATATTATATCTATGAGGTAACACAAAGAATCATTGAAGTAACTGGAAGGTGTCAATACATCGTGAACAAAAGAGGATTTGAAATTTTCATCAAGGATTTGCAATGGTATTAGTTATGAATTTGAAAAAGATTTTACTTGTATTGTTTACAATGGTGCTGATATTCGCAGCACTCACCCACGCAACCTCTGAGTCCATTCCTGCAAATATCTGGGAGTTCACAACAGATTATTATGACGTGATAGGTGAGCCTGGGTTATCAGCATCGTTAGTTGGTGATAACGAATATGACGCGGGTGATTCGGCCACTTTGTTCATCCAGTTGATGAATGATGGACTTGTCTTTGGATTCAAGACCGAAAAAACTCCTTCCAATGCCGATGAAGCAATAGATGCCCAAACCGAACTGGACAAAGAGTATGATGTGACCACTGCCCTGAATATCAGGGGAACACTGGAAAACGATAATGATGCACCCATAAAAATCCTGAGTGGGGTTCAGCAGGGCGGGTCACTGCGAGAAGGTGAGGTCTCCGCACCTATGGAGTTCGATATTGAGATTTTTGATAATGCTCCTTCAGGTACCTACGAATTTACATTGAACCTGACATACCAGTACCAGTACGATGTCAAAGTAGATGGCTACCCTGACCAGGAATATGATTACTGGTACATTACCAAGAACCAGACTTTACCTGTGACGATAATAGTGAAACCTAAGGCATCTTTTGAGGTAGAGGATGTCATTGCCAATACAAAGCCCGGTGACCAGACTGTGCTCTACATAACCTATAAAAATGTAGGGGATGAAACTGCAGAGGATGTGGTGGGCCGTATCAGTGTGGTTGACCCATTCAGCACTACTGATGACCAGGCATACATAGGCACACTGGCACCTGGAGATTCATACCAGGCAAAGTACAGGATAAAAGTAGATGCAAATGCACTCCCCAAGACCTATGGAATCAATACTGAAGTGAAATTCCGTGATGAACGGGGCGATATTCAGATATCGGATGTCATGAAGGCGCCTGTCAAGGTCTATGAGGATATACCATTTAGCGAAAAGGTGGGGAACAGCGCGTATATGTTAGTGGTGCTTGTGATTGCAGGTGCATTGGGACTGTATTACTATAAGAGACGGGGCCGTACGTAATAGGTATAACCTTAAATCGGCCATATGCTGAAGGACAATGCGCCCTTATTCTTGAACTCCGTTTTATTGGTGTTATCACTGCTTTTCACACACTTCTGAGGCTGCAAGAACATAACAATATTATGTTCGAGGGGGCGGCTGGTGAGCGGACACGGGCGTTTATTGAGGGGGAGATGGTATGTTGATGGGTCTGACTATCCTAAAACAATATCAAAAAATATAATAATCCATATCAACATTATATTTTTATACCTGTGAAAATATGAACCAGGACATATCCAGTATCGCTTTATTTTAACGGTGAAAATATGAATCAAGACATATCTAGTATCGCTTTATTTATTGATTTTGAGAACATAAAAAAAGGTGTGGAAAAAAATTTTAAAAAAGATGTAGATATACAGATTATTGTAGATAAATTAGCCGAATTTGGAACACTCGTTGTTCGCAAAGCTTATTCAGATTGGTCTCAAAATGTAAAATATAAAACCATTCTCTTACAATCGGGCATTGAGTTAATCGAAAGATCCAACTTGGTCGAAGGTAAAAATGGTGCCGATATAAAACTTGCAATTGATGCTGTAGAGTTAGCATTACGAAATACTTACATTGGTACATTCGCAATAGTTTCAGGGGATAGTGATTTTTTATCACTAATTCAAAAATTGAGGGAATATAATAAAAAAGTTATCGTTGTTGGAGGGAAGGGATTTACTAGTAAATTTATACCAAAGAGTTGTGATGAATATATTTCATATGAAAATCTCTTAAATATTGACAAAGAAAATTTTAGGCCACCTGATGATATTATTAATTTATTGAATCGATCTATACGAGTGCTTATGGAACAAGGGAAAGGACTGGATGCTTCGGGTGTTAAAAGTAAGATGAGGAATTTTGAACCAACCTTTGATGAAAAAAATTATGGGTTCGATGGATTTAATAAATTTATAGATTATATTAGTGATAATAAAATTCTTCCTATTAAAAAAATATGGAGATATGATGCATGGCATATTGAATATATTTCAGAAGAATGGACTAAGACAAATAAAAGTAATGATAATCAAATTGGAACTCAGATCCCATCAAAAGATGAATGGAAAATAATCTTGAATATAATAAATGAAGCATTTAATGATGGAAAAACAATTCAAATAACCGATATTTTTATAAAAAATCATTTGATAATGGAGAAGTATAATGGCTTATTACCTTTAAACGAATCAAGTATTGATAGAGCTTTCAATGATTTGATTAGCCTCGATATTCTAAAAAAAGACCAAAATGGAATAATTTCCCGATCTGAAAATTATGATGTTAATGTAAAGCGCCATCTTCTATTGTCTTCTGACAAATAAAAAAAGCATTTAGCAATATAGGTGCAGATGAAACCAAATAGAGTCGTAATCATTAATAATAACTCATCACCACTCCACACCCGTTACTATTATATAGAAGTACAAACAGTTAGAAGTGTTCTTATTATATAGATAATATCATTTAGTTAATATCTTTGGAGGAAATAATCGATGGCAGGAATGGGCGGACAGCCAATAATTATCATTGACCCGAGCAAATCAAGGACGACAGGCCGGGATGCACAATCCATGAACATTACAGCAGCAAAAGCAATTGCGGATGCCGTGAAAACCACACTTGGTCCAAAAGGAATGGACAAGATGATGGTAAACGCTGTAGGTGATGTCATGATAACCAATGACGGTGCAGCTATTTTAAAGCAAATGGATGTGCAGCATCCGGCTGCCATGATGATGGTACAGATATCAAAGACCCAGGAACAGGAAGTCGGAGATGGCACCACCAGTGCAGTTGTGCTCGCAGGCGAACTCCTTACCCAGGCCCAGAAATTGATAGAACTTGAGGTCCATCCCACATTGATCGTCAGCGGATACAAACTGGCAGCAAAAAAAGCACAGGAAATCATGAAATCCATTGCCATCCAGGTTACAGATGATGACAATGACATACTGAGAAAGATTGCTCTTACCGCACTTTCTGGAAAAGGTAGCGAGATTGCCCATGATAGTCTGGCAGACCTTTGTGTGGAAGCCATCAAGACAATAACAGATAAGTCCCAGACCGATATCAAACATAACATCCAGATCATCCATCAAAAAGGTGGCTCGATCAAAGATACCAAACTCATCAAGGGTATGGTCATAGACAAGGCCCGGGCTGACAAGAACATGCCCAAATTGATAAAAAATGCGAAGATTGCTGTGCTGGACGTGGGTATTGAAGTACAGAAGACCTCTACAAGTTCCAAGATAAAGATATCCACTGTGGAACAGCTGGATGAGGCATACCATGAAGAATACCAGACCGTAAAGGACCAGGTGGACAGCCTGGTTAAAGCCGGAGTGAACGTGCTTGTCACAGAGAAAGGTATTGATGATATTTCCCTTCATTATCTGGGTAAACAGAACATCCTGGCCATAAGAAGGGTGAAAGAAGACGACATTACAAGAATCGTCCGTGCCACAGGTGCCGTTTTACGCTCTAACACCACGGATTTTTCCCCAGATGACCTGGGTGCAGCACAAATCGTGGAAGAAAGGGGAGTTGGGAACTACAAGATGATGTATTTCGAAGGTTGCGATAACCCCAAAGCTGTTACCATAATAGTACACAGCGGTGCTGAGTATATCACTGAAGAAGTGGAACGAGCTCTTGACGATGCCCTTAGTGTGGTCAAGGTAGTGCTGGATGAAAAGAATGTGCTGTTTGGAGGGGGCGCACCTGAGGTTGAAACAGCCATGCAGCTGCGCGAGTACGCTTCATCCATGCAGGGACGTGAACAACTGGCAGTTTCAGCATTTGCCGATGCAATGGAAGGACTTCCCCGTGCTCTTGCAGAGAATGGAGGACTTGACCCGGTGGATGTTCTGGTGGAAATGCGCTATGAGCATAAGAAAGGCAACAAGACCGTTGGCCTGAACGCAATTACCGGCAAGGTCATGGATATGAAGGATACCAGTGTGGTTGAGCCGTTGAAGGTGAAGGTCCAGTCAATTAAATCTGCCACTGATGCGGCCTCAATGATACTGAGAGTGGATGATGTATTCGCATCTAAGTACACTGGACTCATGGACGTCAAACCCGAACACAGGGTAGATAGTTATGATGGTATCCAGGCACCCGATATTGGGGACGATTATTAGAACAGGGGATTGTCACGAAAGTATTGAATCAGTATCCAGTAGGGGCATGAAATGAAAAAGAGGAAAAAGGTTGAGGTTGACCTATCAAAAGATGAGATAAATGAAACTGAGGAAGAGATAACGACGCAGGAAGACCAGAAACAGAGCATCGCAAATGGGGAAATGGCGGTTGGGGAATGGGCAGCAGAAGGGGTTGAGGAACGATCAGTGGAAGAATTAGCCCATGAGCTGGATGAATCCAGGGGACTTGCGTTAGATTACCTGAACCATCTCCAGCGGCTTACCGCAGAGTTTGACAATTACAAAAAACGGATGGATAGAGAACGGGCAGAGATTATCGAATATGCAAGCTTTGACCTTGTAGCAGAACTCATCGATGTGATGGAGAATATGGAGCGGGGGATTGCCAGTGCCAGGGAGTCCCAGGACAGGGATTCTATTTTGAAGGGAATGGAGATGGTATATAACCAGTTGAAAACAATCCTTGAATCAAGGGGTCTTGAACCTATTGATGCAGTGGGGCAGAAGTTCGACCATCACTGTCATGAAGCAATGATGAAGATACTCTCTGATGAGTATCCTGACAATACTGTGATAGAAGAGTTCCAGCGGGGATACAGGATTAAGAACAGAGTGGTTCGATATTCAAAGGTAAAGTTATCAGAGAATAAAGAGAAATAGTTGATAAATATAAGAATGTACTATTCTAAACAGATGAGGTGAATTATTAAATGGCAAAAATAATAGGAATTGACCTGGGAACCAGCAATTCGGCGGCAGCAGCTTTTATAGGTGGCCGTCCTACGATAATACCCAGTGCAGAAGGCACAAGTGTTGGCGGAAAGGCATTCCCGTCAGTGGTGGCTTTCACCAAGGATGGGCAGAAACTGGTTGGAGAACCAGCTCGCAGACAGGCGGTAAGCAATCCTGAAGGCACTATCATGGCCATCAAGCGGAAGATGGGCACGGGTGAAAAGGTTGATGTCAGGGGCAAGGAATTCACTCCCCAGGATATTTCTGCCTTTATTCTGCAGAAAATTAAGCAGGATGCAGAAGCACACCTTGGTGATAAGGTGGAGAAGGCGGTCATAACCGTACCTGCATATTTTAATGATAACCAGCGACAGGCCACCAAGGATGCAGGTGAGATTGCAGGTCTTGAAGTAGTGCGTATTATCAATGAACCTACTGCTGCTTCGTTGGCATACGGACTTGATAAGAAGGGTGACCAGGAAATACTTGTATATGATTTTGGTGGCGGTACCCTTGATGTTACTATTATGGAAATGGGCGGAGGTGTGTTCGAGGTAAAATCCACGTCAGGCGATACCCAGCTTGGCGGTACTGATATGGATCAAATACTCATAGATTACATTGCCGAGGATTTCAAATCAAAAGAAGGAATTGACCTTAGGAAAGATAAGACCGCTGTACAACGCCTGCGAGAAGCTGCAGAGAAGGCCAAGATCGAACTTTCGACCACTATGCAGACTTCCATCAACCTGCCGTTCATTACTGCTGACCAGGCAGGACCAAAGCATCTTGAGATGAGCCTTACAAGATCCAAACTGGAAGAACTGGTCATGCCTGTAATAGTGAAAACACGACAGCCTTTGGAACAGGCTATCAAGGATGCAGGAATGAAGACATCTGATATCACCACTGTCATTTTGGTGGGTGGACCCACCCGGATGCCTGTGGTGAAGAAGTTCGTGAGTGATGTGGTTGGCAGGGAGCCGGAACGCGGTGTTGACCCCATGGAATGTGTGGCTATGGGTGCAGCAATCCAGGCCGGTGTACTGGAAGGTGAGGTCAAGGATGTGCTGCTGCTTGACGTAACACCGCTGTCACTTGGTATCGAGACCCTGGGTGGTGTGTCAACCCAGCTCATCGAGCGCAATACCACTATTCCTACCAGGAAGAGCCAGATATTCAGCACGGCTGCTGATAACCAGACCTCAGTGGACATTCATGTGCTCCAGGGTGAGCGTGCCATGGCAGCAGACAATACTACGCTGGGACGGTTCACTCTTGTAGGAATTCCAATGGCGCCGAGGGGTATTCCCCAGATAGAGGTGACTTTTGACATTGATGCAAATGGTATCATTCACGTGACTGCCAAGGATCTGGGTACCAATAAGGAGCAGAAGATAACCATCACTTCCACTCATAAGCTTTCAGAGGAAGATATCAAGAAGAAGATGGATGATGCCAAGCAGTATGAGGAAGAGGATAAGAGGATAAAGGAACTGATCGAGATAAAGAATCAGGCAGATACCCTGGCCTATACTACTGAGAAAGCCCTGTCCGACCTGGGTGACAAGGTATCTGAGGAAGAGCGCAACTCCATCACAGAGAAGGTAGCTAAGACAAGGGAATCCATCGCCAGCGATAACAAGGATACTATCCAGACAGCCATCGATGAACTCACCAAGGAGATGCAGAAAATCAGTACTAAGATATACGAGCAGGCCGCACAAGAGCAGGCGGCTGCTGGTGCTAAGGCTTCGGGATCAGAAAATGAAGGTGAGGCCAGTGATGATAATGTGGTAGATGCTGAGTACGAAGTTGTAGACGAGGACAAGGATTAATTACTAATCCTTATCCTTTTTTTTATTTTTTTTTAAAAACTGATCCCACATGGCTGACAAACGCGATTATTACGACATACTTGGTGTTGACAAGAAGATTTCCGGAGATGAACTGAAGAAGGCTTACAGGAAGCTGGCCCTGGAGTACCATCCGGACCGCAACAAGGATGCTGGGGCTGAGGAGAAGTTCAAGGAGATAAGCGAAGCTTACGGTGTGCTTAGTGATTCTGAAAAGCGTGCCAAGTATGACCAGTATGGGCATGCAGGTGTTGACGGGCGCTGGAGCCAGGAGGATATTTTCAGGGGTGTGAACTTTGAGGACATTTTCAGGGGTTCTGGTGGAGGTGGTGGCGGTTTTAGTAGCAGTATCTTTGATTCTATCTTTGGCGGTGGAAGCCGCAGGCGTGGCGGACCCCAACGGGGTTCCGACCTGAGGATCGATCTTGCCATAATATTTGAGGAAGCCTACAAAGGAGTCGAAAAATCCATCAAACTGCCCAGGACCGAGAATTGTTCCACCTGCGGCGGTAGTGGTGCCAAACCAGGCACTGACCCCCAGACCTGTAAGACCTGCGGCGGTAGCGGACAGGCAACCCGTGCACAGCAGACGCCGTTTGGGCAGTTCATGACCACCAGCACCTGTCCCACCTGCCGAGGCAGGGGTAAAGTGGTGGATGACCCGTGTACTGAATGCCATGGCAGTGGTAAGGTGCAAAAGAAGCGCACGATAAAGGTGAAAGTGCCTGCCGGTATTGAAAGCGGTTCACGCATGCGAGTATCTGGCGAGGGCGAGCACGGCTCTGCAGGTGGGCCTCCGGGTGATCTGTTCGTGGATCTTTATGTAAAACCCCACTCGTTGTTCAAGCGTGTGGGTAATGATGTTGTGGTTGGGGCGGATATCAATTTTACCCAGGCAGCGCTGGGTGATGAGATTATGGTGCCCACTGTGGACGGTAAGGTGAAGTTGAAGGTTCCTGCCGGTACACAGACGGGGGCCACGTTCAGGGTTAAGGATAAGGGCATGCCCAATATCCATGGATACGGGCAGGGGGATTTGCATGTGCAGGTGAATGTGAAGGTTCCTAAGAAACTTGATTCGAAACAAAAGGAATTACTGAGGGAGTTTGCGAAAGCCAGTGGGGAGAAGCCTCTAAAGGAGAATGAGAAGGGGCTGTTTGAGAAGGTTGTTGATGGGGTAAAGGATAAGATTTAAAGGGATTAAAATTAAGGTTAGAATCTCTTTAAATGGGAAATGCAACTACCAGTAATTAAGCAGTGGAGAAATGTTATGCTACTGTCGCTTCTGATTTCTTAGTTTTTCTTGCATCTACCAGATTTGATTTTTCTTTATCGTGCTTAATTTCGAAGGAAGGTTTAGATGAAATGGGAAGAATCAGAAAAACTACTCTTACTATTGGAGAAGAGAAAATTGAAAAGCTTACAGTTTTCACAAAAGAACATAAAGAGATTTTGAAAAAGTTGGGTTTGGAAGAAGGACTATTTCATATGTAGTCTATAAAACCCGGAATGTCAGGTTATAAGTTTCTCTTTAACATCGTTTGGGTAATTTCATGATTTAAGATAAATTGACAAACATGCCATTTCACGGCATGGATCAATGGATGGGATGTACGGGATGAAAAATCACTTCGTATACGGCCTGAAATCCACCTCCACCCTACATCATAAAAACATATCATAATAATTCTAACCAACCCCTGCATTTCAACTGGAAAATATATCATCAGATATATAATAATTGCCATCATTATCATAAGGTTCCACACGAAATGATGGGGTACATACATAAACAGTTTATACTGAGGTCGCATTGCTTCATCGAAGGTACACAAAAAATAGAAATTAACACAAATCATTACCTGACAATAAAAGGGGGAAATAATCCTGACCGAAAAAATAGTCACAGCACAACTCCAGATAGCAGTCCTGGGAGGCGGAAACGACTCCCTAAGCCATTACATCTCAACCGCAATAAAAGCACTGGACAAAAAAAATGTACAGTACCAGGTCACACCTATGGGCACGGCCATACAAGCAGGTAGCCTAGACGAGATATTCGATGCATGCAAAGCAGCTCATGAAGCTGTATTGGATATGGGCGTTAACCGGGTATTGACCAACATAACGATTGATCACCGGCTGCAAGGCTGTAAAGGATTGGACGAAAAAGTGCAATCAGTTAATTTAAAGCTGTAAGGACGAAAGGAATTATTTAATAGTATATATAACATAATATAGTACGATGCTTAAAGTAACATTCCTTGGTACCGGTGGCAGTGTACCAACCCCAAAACGCAACCCGTCAGCTATTCTGGTAAACCGCAAGGGCGAGCTTATGCTGTTTGACTGCGGCGAAGGCACCCAGCAGCAGATGATGCGAGCCAAGACCGGAATGGGTAACCTGACCTCCATATTCATCACCCATTTTCATGGTGACCATATCCTTGGTATCCCGGGCCTGATTCAGACCATGAACTTTAACGGGCGTACAGAGCCCCTTAAAATATACGGTCCCCACTGGGTGAATGAATTCGTTCAGATGATGCTGGGAATAGGATTCTATAAATTGAAATATGAGATTCAGGCCATTGAATTACATCCAGGGGACAGGGTGGACAGGGGTGAGTACTTTATTGATGCTCTCAAGACCGAACATAGTGTACCGTCTATCGGTTTTGCTCTGATAGAAGCAGACAGGCCCGGACGGTTCGACCGTGAAAAAGCCCTCGAACTTGGTATACCTCCCGGGCCACTATTCAAGCGACTGCATAATGGGGAGGATGTCGAAATCAACGGAAAAACCATAAAGAGCAGTGACGTTGTGGGCTCCTCAAGGCCTGGCCGGAAGATAGTATATTCTGGCGACACCAGGCCATGCAGTGGCGTTTTTGTAGCCAGCGACAAGGCAGACCTGCTCATCCATGACTCGACCCTTGCCGATGACATGGTGGACTGGGCCAAAGAGTCCATGCATTCCACGGCAGGCGAGGCGGCATCCCTGGCATCCCTTGCAAATGTGCACCAACTTGTGCTGACACATGTCAGCTCCCGGTATTCAGATGATACCTCACAGTTACTGGAAGATGCCTTGCAGGAATTCAAAAATGTATGTGTCGCAGACGAGTTAATGGTTATCGAGATACCTTACCGCGACGCTTAGTTCCTTTTCCTCCCGGATCTGCCCGTTTTTTCGTTATATCGAGTTTTCGCAAATCCTTCAGTTTTCCCAGCCTGGTACCATCCAGCAGATACGCCTGTCCCCCATCCAGGTCCACAGCATTTGCTGCAAATACCGGACCCAGCAGGTCATCATGCATTGATTCATTGAATGCCACTCCCCCGCATAGCTGGCAAAACGCAGGCATGATTATCACTTCAGGGTCAGACCACGGCAGGTCATCACCTCTCAGGCGGTAATGTGATTCCAGAGGTGTGCGGTGCAACCGGGTGCGTATCCAGGCGGGTTCGGCACTGCTGGAACCCAGGGAATCTGTGAACCTGATACTGGGGTGGTTGTGTGCCATTACAATATGGCGGCAGGCCAGCAGTTCAGGGTCCGGCCAGGTATGTCCGTGAAAGTACCCGACACCGTCCAGCACAAAACCCCTGGCCGGCTGCAGTGTTATTTCAAGCCCTGCCGGTATTTTCTGCAACAGGTATTCCATGTCTCCATCATGGTTGCCGGGCACGATGTCAACCGGCACTCTCCTGGCAATACTTTCAAGGAAATGGGGGACTTCCTCCCGTTCCTGCCAGGATATTCTGGGCACATTATGTTTTACATCCCCCAGCAGCACAACCCTATCAGGCGTTTCAGTGTCTATATACTCCATTATCCTTGCAAGTCCCTGGGCGGATTGGCTCGGGACTATGATGCTGCTATTGGCAAGGTCCCATTCAATTCCAAGGTGGATATCTGCCACCACAAGTACCCTGATGGTATCCTCAACAACCAGGGCAGGTTCATCGACTATGGGTTCCAGTGCGGCAGTCATATGCTAACATATATCACGATTGATTATAAATTCACAGGTTAGAATATTAGCACAGTTATGATAATATGAATTACATTCAGAATTAATTATTAATGCTAAGAATGAGCAAACCTTAAATGCCCCATCTCAAGCAGCACCCGAACGGTCATCAATGGTATGTTCTCGTCTACGAAAATCTTCATACACCACTTGCTAACGCCTCAATGGGTGTAACTTGCTCTTCAGCCAGTGACGCTGCGTAGTCAAGACACGTAAGAATATCCTCCCGTTCGAGTGAAGGATACTCTTCCAGGAGTTCCTCAATTGTGTCTCCATTGGCCAACATGTGTATGATTTTTTAAATGAGTTCACGATGTATTGAGCTTTTTGGAGCTTTTTTTGTTCACGATGTATTGAGCCCTTCCATGTAACAAGTATAGTGCTTAGAAATAATCCCAGCTTAAAATAGCTGGGACTGACTGCTCTGCATAACCGGAACAAAGTTTTCAAGGGGTTTTAACCTGTAGTCTTCCAAGAGTACGTTTGTGGTGTTATTTTCAGGAACGCTTACTGAAATGGCTTTGGTCCGCCCGTACCTGCCTTTGCTTACTACCATAGCGTTCACGATACCCAGCATGTCCAGTTCAGATATAAGGTCTGTTATCCTGCGTTGTGTCAGGATATCGGCACCGATGTCAGCGCACATCTGTTTATAAGCAGTATATACCTCGCCTGTGGAAATGTTGTCACCTGGTTTTTCCAGCCACTCTTTGATTTTCAATACACTCAGCAGAACTAATTTAGATTGGGTAGGCAGCGTGCGAACTACTTCCACAATCCTGTCCACTTCTATCTTATCCTGGGCAGTTCTTACGTGTTTTTCTTCCACAGTGGAGGATTTGGACCGCTCAGCAATCTCTCCTGAAACCCTGAGCAGGTCCAAAGCACGTCGGGCATCACCGTGTTCCTGGGCTGCAAATGCAGCGCACAGGCGTGTTACCGTTTCATTAAGTGCATTTTTCTTAAACGCCATTTTTGCTCTCTGTTCAAGGATATCGTGTATCTGTTCAGCATCGTATGGTGGGAATATAATCTCTTCTTCACCTAATGAACTCTTTACCCTTGGATCGAGGAATTCTGTGAATTTCAGGTCATTTGATATACCAATAAGGCTGACCCTTGCGTTTTTAAGGTCGGCATTGATCCTTGACAGGTTGTATAGTACATCATCTCCTTTCCTGACAAGTTTATCTATCTCGTCCATTATTACAATGACTACACGTTTTTTTTCATCCAGGGAATTCTTGAATTCTTCGTACACCTGGTCTGTAGGCCATCCGGTCATGGGTACTTCTTTACCCAAATGACGTGCTAAAGTGGCAAGAAGACGGTATTGGGTATCCACTACCTCGCAGTTTATATATATTACAGTACAAGGCATTTCATGTGATTCCCCGGTCTTTTCAAGTTCGTTTCCCACATACTTAACAACGGCAGTTTTGCCTGTACCTGTTTTTCCATAGATTAAAATGTTAGATGGTGTATCTCCCCTTAGGGCTGCCACCAATATGCTAACTACAGATTGAATTTGCTCATCCCTATGGGGTAGGTTATCAGGCGTGTATGTAGGTCTCAGGACTTCTTTGTTATCAAAAATAACAACATTACTAAGATAGTCTTCAAAGAGTCCGTTCAAAGATTTTTTTTTATGTAAGTTTTTTTCAGTTTTTAAGTCTAACACCTGCATACCACCTAAATGTTTAACATTACTAATTTTTTTCAATGAATTTCTGACCAGCAAAGTTCTACAAACTGATGTTTGTAATCTCCACTTGATGCATAGGAAGTGGACCCTTTTTATAGGTTCTGGTTGACACCCCTTCATTTCTTGTGGAACCTTAAAAAATCTGCTTAAAAATATGATTTATAAGTATCAAGAGAGCAATTTATTTAGGAGGGTATTTATTTATTTATTTGATCTTTAATTGATTTTGATGTTTTTTTTGGGATACCCCCTTTATTTCGTCTGGAAAGTTTATAAAGGAGGGGGACCGTATGATTTCAACTGGAAGTGCTAAAAAAAATAGAAAGTATAATAATATAATATATAAAAAAAATAGTACTAAGGTCTACTTAGTTTATTTTATACATATATCTTTCTATTTAGTTATATTAATTAAATCAATTATTAATATAATTAAATCAATTATTAATATAATTATATTGTTTATGTTTAAAAACTACTATATCAAAATCATAAATTAGTAGATCAACAAGATTTGAGGAGAAAATTATACTTTATATACCATAAAAAATGGAAGAAAATAATAAGATAGTCGAAAAATTAAAACAACATAAACGTAGAATATTTTTTAAAACGAAAGCTAAGGAAATCAACTTATCAATTTCAGATGCAGAGAAGGAAATGCGTTTATATTTTCCTATACGTTAAAAAAATTGAACAGAAAGTAAATTGAAAACTCAAAAGAAAATGCTTTCAATTAAATCTCCAGACGAAATCATAGGGTTGGGGGTAATCCCTTCATTCATTTACCGGAACTGTTTCAAGCTGGCCTGCTAAATTCCATATTACCGTTCTTGTATGCAAAGGCAAATTTTGGTCTGTACTTATGTCATCAAGAATCCTTATGCTTTTAGCAGCCCTGATCGCAGTTGAATCTTCATTCTTTGAAAGAATACCTTTTATTTCATCAGCAGAACGTCTAATATTTCTTGGAACTGAATCATCATTAACAATACGATCAACAACTTCTATACACTGTCTTATCACTTCAGCTGGTTCAGCTGGTTTTCTCATCATTTTGGAACACATCCTTACATTTAAAATTGAAACGAATATATGTTAATTCAATAATTTTAATATTATTTTGTAATTTAAACTTACTTTAAAAAGCAGCGGTTAATTTAAGTGTTTATATTACTTATAATGTATGAAAGATTTTCGGTGATAACATTGACTAAGACTGACGAAGACGTAAAACTGGAGAAAATAGGAAAATACTTAGAGCTGGGAGGAACTATGCTAGCTCAACATTGTGAGTGCGGCGCACCACTGTTCCGTTATCATGGTAATGTGGTATGTCCTATTTGTGATTCTAATGGTTCTAATAATCCTGATGTTATTAAATCCAGAAAAAAAGAAAAACCAGGCAGAGAAACGAGCGGACAAAATGAAGTTTTGTTACAGACAAATACATCAAATACAGATAACAACTTATCCGGTCAGACAAATTCTTCAATAACACAACAATATATATCTTCCCCTGAACAAAGACCAACTTCTCAAACACCAAAAGCACAAGCGGCATCGGCAATATCTTCATCAATAGCTCCCCATGTTCCACCCGGACAGGCATCAGGGTATGAAGGTAAAACCAGAATTATATCACCTGAAACTCAAGAATTTATTAGTTACACAATAATTAACAAAATGGTTCAACTTTGCATGGACCTGCAGCGTGAAACCGACCTGGGCAGGATCATGCAACAGATGGAAGCCATCAAATCAGGTACAAAGGCATTGAAAAATCTTAAAAAAATTAATTAGATATTAGATAAAGAAATATCATCCTTTATACTTGCCACCTACCACTTCCCTGATACGTTGTGCGGTCTTCAAGCCTATTGACTCGACCTCCATCAGCTCATCAGTGCCGGCCCTCATCACTGCTTCTACAGTACCAAAATGGCGTAGCAATTTACCCGCAGCTTTAGGTCCAATATTAGATATGGCAGATATGATATACTCTTGCTGTTCTTTCAATGTCATAGCCGTCTTTTTACCGTGAAGACTTGGCGTGCGTTTATTATCTTCCTGTTCACGCCTGGCAATAGCACCAATCATTTCTGCCGTTTCTGCTTCATCCCTGGTATTGAGGATAGGAACCCCGAAATCAGTGACAATGGATGCCAACACACCCCTGATAGCGTTGGGATGCAACTGCCTACCGGTATAGAGATTCTCGCCTTCGATTATCAGCACAGGCCGTTCATAGTTCCGGGCCAGGTTTGAAAGCTGCCTGAAGATGTTCCGCTCCTTATCAATAATGGAATCCAAAAAGTCCATATCGGTCTTGCGCTCAATGGCCACCCGGTCGCTGACGATATAGTCGCCCACTTCCAGTGTGGCAAGGACGATATCAACCCCTCCCCTATCCAGGGCACGTGCCACACCTGAGCGAATCTCGCGCTGGTCCACATATACCAGGGGCTTTTCATTTTTATTTTCATAATCGAATATCTGTTTCTGTCCTGTCGAGGTAGCTACGGCTTTATTATTAATGTCAGCAAGGTCAATATTTCCAACTTCATCAGACATACCCGACATCCCAACTCCTCCAGCCTCATTAGTTGTACCCTGCATCCCAACTCCTCCACTCCCACCATATGTATCCCCAAAACTTACCCTATCAGGAATATGCCTGTCTGAATCAGATGTGTTGTTGCTAAGTTCCCGCATCTTTTTGTTCATGTTCTGTTCCTTGCGGTGACTGCTCCAGTAGTATGCCTCGTCCTTGGTGCCCTTTGCAACCAGCACTATCACTTTACCGGCATGACTGCGCCCGGTGCGCCCTTTCCGCTGGATGCTGCGTATCTCTGAGGGAACAGGTTCATAGAACAGCACCAGGTCAGTGGCAGGGATATCCAGTCCTTCTTCTGCCACTGAAGTGGCTACAAGGGTATTGTACTTCCCGGACTTGAACTGGTCCAGGATCTCCACCTGCTGTTTCTGGGTAAGGCCTGTATCCTTGTACTTGCTGGCTTGCCCAACGAACCTTACAGGCCTGACACCTTCAACCTCTTCCAGGCTCTGTGTCACCAGTTCAGACATATCCCTGTAATTGGTGAATATGATCACCCTGGAATCAGGGTTCTTGTTCAACTGTTCTGATACAATCTCCTGTACGGCTTCCAGTTTAGGATGGACCGCATCCAACTCCTTCAGGGCATACATGGCATGGCGCATGTTCACGTCATCCACCAGCCTGCGGGATGCCTTACTGCCTGACTTTGAATTAGCCTCATGCTCCAGGCGGTCAAAATATTTGGCCAGGGCCTCTGGTCCCTGGGTCTCGGCGACCTCAATGGCATGTGCCACTTTAAAGATCTCGGCGACCAGGGAGATGGCTTTGTAAACCATCTGGTCAGGTCCGCCTCTCAGTTTACCCTGCAGCCTGGATTGTAGATCCAGCAGTTCGCGTTTGTTCAGGTATTTCTGGTTAGGAGCCACAAAACCCAATTTAGCAAGCTGGGTTAGCCTATCTTCCAATACTTTTTTCATAGAATCAAGCAGCCCCTTCATTTCCACTGGAACTATTACATGCCTCCATTCCAGTTTCCTGAAATGGACATAAGGTTTCACGTCAGGGTCATCTTCGGTCCTTACCTGGATACTTGAGATATGGAGGTTGCGGGTTACTTCATCGATCTTGTCGCTGTTTGAGCCGGGACTGGCTGTGATTCCCAGTATTAACGGGTCATGTGCCAGTGCCTGGTATTTTTCGGCAATGTACACGTAGGCATAGTTGCCCACAGCTCTGTGGGCTTCGTCAAAGGTGATATGGATCACGTCGGACAGGTCGATGCGGCGGGAGAGCATGTCGTTTTCTATGACCTGGGGCGTGGAGACCACCACCCGGGCATCATTCCAAAGTGCAGTCCGTTTTGCAGGCGGGATGCTGCCTGTGAACACCACAATATCTTCCGGGGACAGGTTCATAGAATTCTTCAAAAAGGCTGCATGTTGCTCCACGAGAGGTTTGGTGGGTGATAGGATGAGGGCTTTGCCGCTTTTTTGTGTGAACCTGCCTGCGATTACCAGCATGGCAACTATGGTCTTGCCCAGGCCTGTTGGCAGTACCACCAGGGTGGATTGTTTGAGTGCCATGCCTGCAAGGTTGAGCTGGAAGAGGCGCTGCTCTATCGTGTTTGGCTTGATGAGAGGGTGGGTGATAAATTCGGTTGGATGTTCCTCAATATTTGTTTTTGTTTCCATCTGCGATATGGTAGACACTTACACTTTAAAACGCTATTTATTAATGGGCATCTGACGTTTTCAGTAGTAAGGAAATCGTATCTTGACAACAACCAATAAGCTGGAGCATCAATGAAATGTCCGAATTAAAAGATAGACTCGAAATATGGATAAAAGAATACTGGGGTGAGCGATGTCCTGATTATTGTGCATCCTGTCCTTGTTGTGAAGCTTGGGATGCATTCGATTATTTGTTCCAGCATGGTGAAGAATAACATATTTACGCACACTTAGTTTGAATCGTAGACCAAAAGATTTAAGTAATTCAGTAACTGAATTATTCAGTAAGTGAATATAGATGAAATTTATCAATCGTGAAAAAGAAATACAGATTCTTGAAGATATCGGGCTATTGTCCAAAAGAAAATTGTTTTCGGTAGCGATATGGGGTTTAAGGCGTGTCGGTAAAACAAGATTGATGCTTGAATTTATGGAAGATACTGATATATATTTTTTTGTGAACAATGACAAAACAAGCATAAGTCTACTGGATGAGTATGAGATATATCTAAGAAATGCTAAAATCATCAGTGAACTTGAGAAATTGAACAGTTGGGATGATTTTTTTAAAGTCCTGTTTGAAAGATATGAAGGTATTGTTGCATTTGATGAGTTCCAAAATTTCTTATCTGTGGACAAATCTGTATTTGGTACTTTGCAGAAATATATTGATCTGAATGAGGAAAAAAAAGGTATTCTTCTCTTTTTTTCAGGTTCTACTTCAGGACTTATAAAAAAATTGTTTTTAGACTCAAAACAGCCACTGTATGGCAGAATAAAGAGGAAAATGCATTTGAAACCCATGTCTTTTGAAAATATTATTGACATGTGTACGGAACTTGATATTACTGAACTTTCAGATATCATAAAGTTATATGCGGTTGCCGGAGGCTATCCACGTTATTATGTTGCTGTTGAAGATGAAAATTTAAGTGATGTGTCTTTTGAAAAAATTATCGATCGATTTTTCTTTGTGGAAAATGCAATTTTTGAAGATGAGGTCATGTCAATATTGTCTTTGGAATTCGGGAAAAGAAGTGGTGTGTATTATGATATACTTACAGCCGTTGCAAGCGGATGTACAAGGATTAGTGAGATTGCATCATTTTTAAGAAAAAAGGAGACTGACCTTACACGCCAGACGTATGAACTTGTGCATCATTTTAATATTTTAAATTATGAAGAACAGGTCATAGGCAATAAAAAATTGTTGTATATTGACCATCCTCTTATGGATTTTTGGTTCCGTTTCTTTTACAAGAATATTTCAGATTATAAAAGACGAAATCCAAGGTTTGTAGAGAACACGAAACGAAATATTAACAATCATATTGGAAAAAGATTTGAGATTATTTCCCGGGAATTTTTAATCGATAAAAATAAGATCCCTTTTGAATATGACACGATTGGGAGGCAGTGGGGCAAGATAAAAGGTGCTCCAAAAGGACAAAATACTTATGAGATAGACATTGTTGCCTTGAATTCTGATTCAAAAGAGATACTTTTTGTTGAATGTAAATGGAAAGATCTGAGTTTAAAGCAGGCCGAGGATATCCTTATTGATTTACAGGAAAAATCTAAGTTTATTGATTGGAACAATGATGTTCGAAAGGAACATTTTGGATTAATCGCAAAGACGATTTCCGATAAGGATATTTTGCGTGCAAGGGGTTTCATCGTTTTTGATCTGGATGATTTTAGATGAGGCTGGGTGAAAAGCACTGGATGAGATGCCGTGTGATTGTGCTGTGGTGCGGATGGTTAAGGCCAGGGAAGGGCTGGGGTCTGGTTAGTGGTAGGAATTTTTTGAACTTAGGGAGTGGAACAAATCGTTTTGTTTAAGTATACGAAGACCTTGTACTGTCAGTACAAGGAATGTTATTTCATATAAAACTGAAGGAATAATTATGGGCATAATCAAAACAGTAATAAAATGGATTATAATATTGAGTGTAGTCTTATTATCATCTGCAATAATAGCAGCTTTTGTATTTGGAATGGGTCCTAATGAAACTGGTACAAATAGCATTGAAATCGAAGATACAGGGGTAGAAACTTCTGCATATGATGGAGATCAGTCTTCACCAGAAACACCTACATCAAATGCAATACAAGCAGGTACATATAAAGTGGGAAGTGACATTCAGCCTGGTTTGTACAAAGTTATAGTCAAGGATTCTTTTATGGACATGGGTTATATTGACAGGTCAAAAGATGCTAGAATGGAGCTTGATTCAATTATTGCAAATGGCATCATACGCAACTCAGGTTATGTAAGGATAAAAAAGGGTGATGCTTATGTAAAGATTCAAGGTGCGACACTCTATCCAGAAGACACCATAGAAATCAACATCAGAAACATGTTTGAAGATGGTATATACTTGGTTGGTGTGGACATAGCGCCTGGTACCTACAAGGTTGAAGTAACGGACACAACCATGGATATGGGATATGTTGAAAGACAATCCGACGTGTCTATGGAACTGGACGATATAATTGCAAACGAAATATTCCAAGGACAGGGATATGTGGAAATAATGAGCAGTGACTTTTCGGTAAAAGTTCAGGGTGCTAAGCTAATCAAAGTTTAATAAAATGGCTTTTTACTTTGTATTTCTCATTAATTGTTATCAATTTGTTGTCACCTGTATTTTCAACAAATTTAAATGTAAGTTATGAAGCCCATATTATAGGCTGGGTTTATGGGCTCATAGTTTCATTTGTTATTTTGTACAATAAATAACTTTATTTAGATATGATTATGTGCAGGTTTTGAACCAGTGGGGTATCCACTTAACTCCCGAAACTTCATTTAGGTGGAAGAGTTTAATGATGAATATACCTTCCGTTTTACCAGAAGGACTTCACGATCGAGGGGGATGTTGTTTTTTCTATCGGCTTTTAGAACAAGCCGTATCAACATACTCAAATCCATACAAATCTATGGTTGCTGGAGAAAAAAATAAAATCAATAAGGGTTTCCCCTTATTGAATTACATCAGTCACCGTTTTCCCTACTTTTACCTTTTTATCAGGACATATCTCCTGACATTCTTTAAATAGAGGATTTCCAATGAGATATTCCCGTATCACAGTAAAACTATACTCTGTAACATTCCAGTGGAAATTATAGGGATTATCACAACCCCTGAAAGTCCTCTTCCATGCCCTGAGTTTCAACTGGTATGCGCAACAGGTGGGAAAATCTGACCCCTTCAAATCGATTTTTTAATTTCCTCCGTACCAAATGGGCACATCGCTGATAATCTCGATATAAGAATCAAGCAAAAGTATAAGCCCGCATCAAACATTAAGAGCGCTCAATAACTTTTAAGCGTAAATTAATCTTAACTATCGTAAGTTGTGCTAATGGCTCTTAATTGTTTTACTATATAACTCAGCGAAGTTACCAAGAAAAAGTCATTAAGCAACTTTTTTTTGAAAAATAATGGAAAGTTTTAATATGGAAAGTTTCAAAAAATTAGGTATAACGAAGCCTATTTTAAAATCAATAATTGAACAGAGATTTGAAAATCCCACTGAAATACAGGAAAAAGCCATTCCTTTAATTCTTGCAGGAAACGATGTTATAGCCGGGTCATCTACAGGTTCCGGAAAAACGCTTGCGTTTGCATCAGGTATATTGCAAAATTCTATCAAAGGAAATGGTGTCCAGGCTTTGATCCTGACTCCTACCAGGGAACTGGCAGAGCAGGTCGCAAACAGTTTCAGGCTATTTTCAAAATACAAACATTTAGAGATCGTTGCAGTCTATGGAGGTATGGGTATCAACCCGCAAATCAAGGCATTGAAGACAGCAGATGTTGTTGTAGGCACACCAGGCAGGATGCTTGACCATCTCGCAAGAAAAACTATAAAATTGGGTAAAGTAGAAACCCTTGTCCTCGATGAAGCAGACCGTATGTTTGATATGGGATTCAAAAATGATGTGGAAAAGATCATCAAACAGTGTCCTCCGGACAGGCAGACTCTTTTATTCTCGGCAACAATCTCAAGCGATATTGTCAAACTCTCCAGGAACAGCATGAAAAAACCGCTTCAGGTCTCTGTTAATCCTTATGTTGACGTGGGTAATCTGGATCAGACATATTACCAGGTCCAGGATGATATGAAATTATCTTTACTGGTGCATCTGTTGCAGCATGAAAAATCAGACCTGGTAATGGTTTTCTGCAATACTAAAAGAAATACTGACAAAGTTGCAAAGAACCTGAGGGCTTCAAATATTGATGCACAGGCTATTCATGGCGGATTGACCCAGGGTAAACGGATTACTGTAATGAAGCAATTCAGTACAGGGAAATCATGTGTCCTTGTATGCACAGATGTAGCTGCAAGAGGGCTCGATATCGAGGGTATTTCTCATGTTTATAATTATGATGTACCCAGGGAGAGCAATCAGTATATCCACAGGATCGGCAGAACTGCAAGAGCAGGGGCCAAAGGGAAGGCAATAAGTATCATTTCCAGAAGTGACCAGGGCGATTTTACAAGTATATTGAGAGAAAATAATGTAGAGATAAAGAAAGTGAAAGTACCTAGCTTTGAGAAGGTCGTGGTGCGAAAACCACATAGAAACATGAATAACGCCATCTCAAGAAATGGTCAGCAACCCAACAGGCACAGGAATCGTTAATTTTTGCGTTATTCTATAACTAATGCACGACAAAAAAATCACTTACATCAGTTTTAGTGGGTAAATTTTTTACCCACTACCACTCTTTTTTTACCTTCTATATTAATTACAGATAGCAAATGGAATCTACTTACAGAATTCCAGCCTGGATTGTGCATAACTGAAAAACAACAAAAAATTTTTGACTCCCCACCAGCCTATTACATCCGAGAGATGAAAGAAGCTTGTCCGAGATAGCTGACTTTTAATGTCTAAACTACATTATATTGTTCACAATAACTATTTATGTGATAGGATTTACAACATTATAAGTAAACATCATCATGATAATAATAACTACATTTATGGTGTGTATATGACGAAAAAAGAAAAATGTAAGGAACTCATGGCGAAATTCTTCGGCCCTGCAAGTGCTGCAACCGTTGATAATTTAAGTGAGGATGAATGTGTTCAAAAATGCAGGGCTAAAGTTTTTGCATTTTTGGGTGAAGAACAAGCAAAAGAATTTGATAAAATATGGGGGTGAAAAAAAATGGTAATAGAACTACTAAACTACCAAACAAGCATGTTAAATCCAATACTTAAGTTGTTAGCCCCCTTACTTTATGTAATTGCTTTGATACTTTTCTTTAAGGCAAGTAAAGCATATGGTGGTGAGTTTAAGAAAGGACTTAATTTTTTAATGATAAGCTTAATTCTTGGAATTGCAGCTTTTACCTTTGGATTTTTAGGGGATATAATAACACTCGATTTCAAATGGGGCGAATCATTATTCTTCCTGGCATTTGCCATTATGAATTTGTTTGTTGCTGCAAAATTCTTGAAATATGTTGAAGAGGTGAATGAAGATGTTAGATTTTAATTACGATACTAGCATATTCAATCCTGCCTTAAAAATAGACATTGCATTAATATATATATTTGTAATTTTACTTTATTACAAAGCATATAAGGCATTCGAAGGAGCACTGAATAAAGATTTACTTAAAATTCTTTTATTTGTGGGTGTCTTCGGATTTCTCAGTGCTCTTACCAGTTGTTTTGGTCATGGAACTGAATTCGGATTTAATGATGAATTTAGTTTAAAGTGGTTTGAAAGTTTATTTTATATTGTCCAGGCAAGTCTCTTCATATATGGTGGTTACAAGTTGAACATGAGTACGAAAAAGTAAATTTTTTCAACTCACATTAGTTTTGACCGGGTAAAATTTTTACCCAGTACCACTCTTTTTTCTTTCCAACAACAAACCTTATACCCCACATCCACCTATTACACCCCGAGAGAGGAAGGACGGCCTCCGGGTCAATTGACCTGAGGAAAGTCCCCCCACCACCCGGACACACGAACGCCTGTAATGGGCGTAGGATGAGAGTCTTGGCAGCTGCCGTGCGCAAAACCGGCGGCTCACGGTCTGGCGTAATGCCGGGCCGCATGATGGCACAGAAACGATACCGTACCGCGTTAATGCAATGATACCGCAAGGTTGAGGTCGCGCGGATAAGCGGATGGAACGCGTGAATCCTCGTGGGTGCAAGCCAAACAGGGACCATACGGCCTGTCCGGGGCCGGTCCGGAGTTGGCGCTTAGCCGAATGCCGTTATATGGCGGACCACATCCCAAGGGAAGTGCCGCTAAAACAGAAGGGGGCTTACTATCCTCACTCATTCGCCTAATCATTCATTTCCTTCCTTATTTCTCCGCTTATCTACCCATTATAGTGAAAAACCAAACAATGTTGATTAATTTAATGCACATTCCAACGAGTGATGAGTAATAAACCACAGAGGACACGGAGGACACAGAGGACACGGAGGACACAGAGGACACAGAGGACACAGAGGACACAGAGGACACAGAGGACACAGAGGACACAGAGGAGTAAAACAGATACAAGCTTTGTGTCCCTCTGTGCTCTCAGTGTACTCTGTGGTTAAATTATAATTGTCTGAAAAACAGAGTGTTAAGAAATTAGTATCGATGATTTCTATTGAAGTCATCTATCGATGATTTTTGTCAAAGTCAGGTAATAATATACAATCATAGAGACCGAAAACCAAAAATGGAATACGATAAAAAGATATTAGGATTAGAATACATAACAGATAATATCAAAGTCTTGAGATTTAAAAGAGTTGCTGTGAGAGATTATATTTTTCTTATGCAAAAAGAACATGAGAAATTGTTTGATGAAACATTCAATAAGTTGATAAATAAACCATATAGCTTTTTATTTGAGATTTATGACTCAACTTCAACAGATTGAATTGATTTACACAGTCTGTATTAGGCTGTAAAAATTTTACAAAATGAAACAAAAAAAGTAAAAAAGAGTTACATTCCCATGTAACTCTCAGGTCCAGGCATTCCGGGCATTCCTGCCGGGCTCTTTTCAGGAATGTCAGTAACAAGGGCTTCAGTTGTCAGCATCAAACCTGCTATGCTGGCTGCATTTTGCAATGCGCTGCGTACCACTTTTGCGGGGTCGATGATACCGGCTTCAACCATATCCTTGTATGTGTCGGTCTTTGCGTCAAAACCCATATTGGGATTGGATTCGCCTTTCAACTTCTCAACAATGACTGCCCCTTCATTACCGGCGTTGGTGGCAATCTGCTTAACCGGCTCTTCCAGTGCCATCCTGACAATGTTCACCCCGATCATCTGGTCGCCTTCCAGGATCAGTTTATCCAGTTCGGCTGCGGCCCTGAGTAGAGCGATACCGCCGCCTGGCACTACACCTTCTTCGATGGCTGCCTTGGTGGCGTTCAATGCATCGTCCAGTCGCATCTTCTTTTCCTTGAGTTCGGTCTCGGTGGCGGCGCCTACATTAATTACTGCCACTCCACCTGACAGTTTGCCCAGGCGCTTCTTGAGTTCTTTTAACTTGTACTCCGAATCTTCCAGTTTGATGCGTCCTTCGAGAACAGCGACTCGCCTGGCGATATCTTCTTTTTTACCCTGTCCTTCGATGATGATGGTCTTTTCCTTGTTCACCCTGATCTTACGGGCGCTGCCCAGGTCTGCAAGAGTTGTGTTCTCAAGTTTCATGCCCTTTTCTTCACTGATGACATTTGCACCGGTGAGTGCTGCTATATCTTCCATTATTTCCTTGCGCTCATCACCAAAACCAGGTGCTTTGACCGCGCATACCCTCAGGGTGCCGCGAATGATGTTCAAAACGGTAGTGGCGAGTGCTTCGCCTTCCACGTCTTCAGCTATGATAAACAGGGGTTTGTTTTCCTTGACCACTGCTTCGAGGACTGGCAGGAATTCTTTCATCGAACTTACCTTCTTGTCAAAGATTAGTATCTTCGGATCTTCAAGGACAGCTTCCATGCGTTCGGTATCGGTGGACATGTAAGGGGAGATGTAGCCTTTATCGAACTGCATACCTTCCACTACTTCAAGTGAGGTTTCCATGGACTTTGCCTCTTCAACAGTGATGACACCGTTGGGGCCCACTTTTTCCATGGCATCTGAGATGAGGTTGCCGATGACCTCGTCATTGTTCGCTGAAATGGTGGCTACCTGCGTGATCTTTTCTTTCCCTTTGACCTCTTCGCTCATGGACTTGATGAATTCTACCACATTTTCTGTGGCTTTATCGATACCCCGTTTGATCTCGATGGGGTTGGCTCCCACTGTGATGTACTTCATACCTTTGTGCAGGATGGCCTGGGCCAGCAGTGTGGCTGTGGTGGTACCGTCACCGGCTACGTCCTGGGTCTTGGTGGCGACTTCCTTTGCCAGCTGGGCGCCCATATTTTCTAACGGGTCTTCAAGGTCGATCTCTTTGGCAATGGTAACACCGTCATTGGTTATCACCGGGCTGCCGTAACTTTTTGAGAGCACCACGTATCTGCCTTTTGGTCCCAGTGTTATTTTTACCGTATTGGCAAGATGGTCCACGCCTCTCATGAGGGCATGCCTTGCTTCATCATCAAAAGTTAATTGTTTTGCCATATTGTTCACCTACTCTATTTTTGCGATTATGTCTTTCTGGTCAAGGACGATGTACTTTTCACCGTCAATGTCCATCTCATCAAAACTGTACCCTGAATAGAGAATGGTATCTCCCTTCTTGATGGGGCATTCTTTAGCATCCATTGATGCGCTTGTTTCTACTACGATGCCCTGTTTTTTCTTTTCCTTGGCAGTTTCAGGGATGTATATCCCGCTCGCAGTCTTCTCGTCTTCTTTGATCGGTTTGATTAAAACTCTCTTACCTAATGGTACTATTTTCATGTCATTACCCCTATACAGATTTAAAAATTGTTTCTGTCAATGAAGTATCTTAATTGTTTGCAGTTCTATAAAAGCATTTCGCTTCAAGCCTGTTTGAGAGGCTTTATGCAAAGTGATATGTATGAGTGGGAAGGGAAATATTCAGGCATTTAAGCCGGGTGAAGAATATATGGGACATGATGCAATCCTCCAGGTACGGGCCGACCGCCATATGACCGAAGATGAGACCAGGTCGGTACATAATATTGTCGACAAATACTGCAGCGGCGTAGACTACGAGTATCTTGATATCAAGCGGGGGATTGATGTTTATATCACCAATGTGGCCAGTGCCAGGCATGCGGCTGCCAGGATAATGAAAGTGCTGGGGGGCAGCAAGAAGGAGAGTTCGAAGTATTTGCGGGTGCAGGGGGGTAGGGTGTTGTACCAGTTTACGGTACGGGTGAAGCTGCCGAAGGAGGCTTCGGGGGGGAGGTATGGGTTTTGATTCCAGGTGTCTGTGGCTATGACCGATTCATCAGGAATTCATAAATATATGTTTAAACATATGTTTAACTATGACCACCAAAACAATCACTATCAGGGAAGATGTGTACAACATGCTCTTGTCAATCAAGGGAACCAAGGAAAGTTTCAGCAAGTTTTTTGAGAGAATGGTTATATCCCGGCGCAATGTGGATAAATTGAAGGAACTGCGTGGTTTTGTTGAGGTCAAAGAAAAAGATACCCTGTTGAAAGAGTTGTCAGAAAAAAGAAAGGAGATACGATATTGATTCTTGTTGATACTGATGTCCTTATCGAAATATTTGACAGAAATTCGGAAAAAGGCGACAAGGCATTGAAGAAGATAGAGGAGACAGGAGAAGATATCACTACCACTTCTTTGAATCTGCATGAGATCCTGTACGGTTTGCATAAATATACCGACCATGCAAAACTCGAAAGGATACTTGTGCTTGACGCTGTTGAGTTCACAAAGGATGATGCAGTTCTTTCCTCAAAACTTGAAGTAGAAACAGAGAAAAAGGGGCAGAAGGTTCCCAGGTTCGATGCCATGATTGCGGCGGTTGCAATAAACCGGGGATTTAAGTTGTTTACTTTTAATGAGAAGCATTTTAAGGTATTCAGTGATTTGACGCTGGTTTGATTGGATTTCTTTTCATTCACTCAACAGTGCCAGGCATGCGGCTGCCAGGATAATGAAGGTGCTGGGGGGCAGCAAGAAGGAGAGTTCGAAGTATTTGCGGGTGCAGGGGGGTAGGGTGTTGTACCGGTTTACGGTACGGGTGAAGCTGCCGAAGGAGGCTTCGGGAGGAGATATGGGTTTTAGATATGTTTCTATTAATGCCAGATATGCGATATTTTCATCTTATTATGCAGATATTTTTACATGGGATTTTTAATAGATCCTTCTTCACCTGACTAATAAATTTTTGATCAATAAGATAAATCCAGACAATATAGGTGTTAAGATCATTATCATAACCGCAGCTATGATACCCCACAATAATGTCGAGGTATAGAATGAGTAGATAATAATGGGTATTGAAATGATCATTGCCAAAACCAGATCACGTTTTGAAATAATTACTATCTTGTTCTGGGTATTGGTATTTTTTTTGCCAAGGATCTCTACATTACTGAATTCAAGGTCATTTAACACTATTGAGCGAAATTGTCCTTTGCTAAAAAAATTCAAAACCAATATCACAGTTCCTAATAAAAGAACCATAAAAATCAATAATATAAGTACAACGATGATGCCCCAGATGAGCATCCCCATTTGAAACGAGTAACTTATGATTTGGAAAGAAATTATGAATGTTAATGATGCGAGGATCATGGCTATAGTAACAACCAAATCTTTTGCAGTCTTTTCTTTCAAATCAATACTCCCTGGTTTAATGGTCTGGTTTTTCTGTGGTGAAGCAGAGTGATCAATTATCCCTTTGTGTTCTTTATCCGACACTTTCGTATTCCTATGATTCAGTTCACTTCTATGATGGGATTACTATTCAATACCAGAATTGTCATAGTACATGTGTATTAATGAATATCCTTTACCTTCCGGACTTTCAATGGTTATGCTCAGGTGGGGTGAACAAATTTCATCATCACAATCAGATTTTATATATTCAAGTTGTCTGAAGAATATCCGCTGATCATTATCTTTGTTGACTATTGCATCTTGATATTTTAACTTCCAATCATATTTCGGCATCTCGTTCAAATAGAACTGGCTCACTTTCTCAATGTCATCTACTGTGTAGTACGTAATTTGGATGTTCATCCCATAACCAGATACTTCTCCGAACATCATTTTATGATATTCAGTCCTAATACTTGGCTCATATTTGGGTACGTCAGACAGTTCCTCCCCCATGACCTCTTCTGTTTGCGGGTCGTCATAATATGATTCATAATAATCATCCCCACCCGGGTAGAACATGCACCCGCTGATGAGTACCGATACTAATGTTATAATAAAGAACATACCTGTATTTATTTTCATGATTGAAAACCCCAACCTGAATATATTAAATAAACATAATAAATCTTGCTAATTGTTGCATTAAATAATAATCTGAAAAGGAGGAAGAAATAAAATCCCTGGTTCTGCCTTCACTCTTCTTCCAGTTCCTGATAAATCGTACTGAACTGCTCCAACGCCGCCCCGAGGTTCTCTGTAATGTCCCTTGCAAGCACATCCGGGGGAGGCAGGTTCTCAGAATCTTCAAGGCTTTCATCCTTGAGCCAGAATATGTCAAGACTTGCCTTGTCCCGCTGCATGAGTTCGGCATAATCAAATACCCTGAACTGTGCGTTTTCCTTTCTGTCATGCCTGTTATTGGGATTGTAGCATTTGATGAAATCCTTCAGGCTATCGTAGGCGAGCGGATTTGTCTTCAGGGTAAAATGCTGGTTGGTCCTTAAATCATATATCCATAACTTCTCGGTCCAGGGCTTCTCACTTGCCTGTTTGCGGTCAAAGAACAGCACGTTAGCTTTAACACCCTGGGCATAGAACACGCCTGTGGGCAGCCGCAGCAGTGTATGGACATCGCACTCGGCCAGCAGTTTCTTCCGCACGGTCTCGCCTGCGCCGCCCTCAAAGAGTACATTATCCGGCACCACAATGGCGGCTTTACCGTTGATCTTGAGCAGGGTCTTCACATGCTGGAGGAAGTTCAACTGCTTGTTCGAGGTGGTTGCCCAGAAGTCATCCCTGTCATAGGTCTGGGTGTTCTTGTCTGCTTTTCCATCGCCGTTGACAATGGTGTAGCTGCTCTTTTTGCCAAAGGGAGGATTGGTAAGCACCATGTCAAACCTGTCGCCTGGGTCTGAGATCAGTGCGTCCCCGGTTTTTATGGGGCTCGTTTCCCCGCCTATGCCATGCAGGTAGAGATTCATTGCGCACAGCCTGACCACATTATCGACTATGTCCCACCCTTTAAAGGTATTGAGTTTCAGGAATTGTTTCTGTTCTTTATCGATATCATAATGCGAAATATAATCGTGAGCGGCCAGCATGAAGCCGCCGGTACCGCAGGCCGGGTCGCAGATGGTCATGCCGGGTTCGGGTTTCATGACCTCGACGATGGCCTTTATGAGCGGCCTGGGTGTGAAATACTGGCCTGCGCCGCTTTTGGTGTCCTCTGCATTCTTCTGCAGCAGTCCTTCGTAGATATCGCCTTTGACATCAATGTCCAGTCCCAGCCAGGTTTCACCATTGATAAGTTCGATGAGCCGCCGCAGTTTTGCAGGGTCCTGTATCTTGTTCTGGGATTTCCTGAAGATGACACCAAGCATTCCGCTCTCTTTGGCCAGGGTTTCGAGCATGTGGCGGTAATGCACTTCAAGCGCATCCCCATCTTTTTCACTGAGGCTTTGCCAGTCATAATTTGCGGGAATGATTGATTCTTTGTGAAAGGGCGGTCTGGTCTGTTCATCAGCCATTTTCAGGAAGACGAGATAGGTCAATTGCTCCACATAATCGCCGTAGCTCACGCCGTCGTCACGGAGTACGTTGCAGTAGTTCCAGAGGCGCTGGACAATGGTTGCAGATTCGTTGTTCATAGTTAAATCCGGGTGTTAAGCTGCGAACATTACTTTTCCACTTTTAGCAAATTCGGCTACAGGTGAGGTTTCATTTTCAAATTCTTCAGATGTAAGGGTGATAATATCCAGGGGGACCATGAATTTTCGAATTGTTTTTATCTCAGCATCCTTTGTTAAACGGGCTCGTTCAAAAATATCTTTGTTCTTAAAATCATCCGATATTATCAATATATCTACATCACTATTATCAGTTGTTTCAGTAGCCTGTGAACCAAATAAGATGATTTTCGAGATATTTAGTCTATTCTCTTTCAAGCATTGCTCCAAGAATTTAATTACCTTTTCAATATTATTATACATAAACTCAATTGATACATTTGTTGATTTTAGAACGATGACAACAATGTCTGTTTTCGTGACACGTCTTTTTTCATTTTTGCGATTTTTTTATAATCTTCTTTTTTTACTTGATCCTTACTGGAAAGATATTCCAAAGCTCTTTGGTCATCGATAATTTTCCTTAGTCGAATGGATTCTAATCCTATTTGCTCTAAATTAAAACTTTTTTGAAGAATTTTTACATCTAAGTCTTCATTTGTGAAAGAATCCATTTTAATAATCGAATCATCTGGATAGATTTCTTGAATTTCATTTGGGGTTAATTTGTAATATCCGTAATCTGCTTTATTAAATAACCTCAGTTTATTTTCTTCACGATTTTGTAATTTCTCAAAAAACTCTTTAGGCCCTTTTAACGGTTTATGTTTTTCACCTATACTATCAAAACCGAGACCGAAAGATAGAATGTCTTTTGCACCTACTACATTCGCATCTTTATTGAATCTTCCTTGATTTGCATTTATTGAATGAATAAAACTATTTTCCAAAAGATCATGTTCTTTTAATGAACGCATGAAACTTCTAATGGTCTGACGCATACTCAAAGGAGTTTTCCCATCAAAATCAAATACAAAAGCATCAATCTCTTTTTTTGCGTAGAAATCAACAATATCAGGTATGAATAACAGTGATGGTGGGACTATACCAATAATAGGTTTATGGTTCAATGTTTCGATTATTTCAATCGATTCTTCTAAAAATGATGTATATTTTTCAAATTCACCTTCTGAATTGATTCGTTGAGGGAGTTTGGGGATAATTGGTAATGGCGTAATATCAGAATATTCATAAGCAGTGTCAAGAATGAATTCTAATGGTTTTTTTTCTGGATATTTTATATCATCGTATTCAATAAAAAGAATGTTAATTTCTTTATCAGTATTTGTTTTTCGGGTTAAAGAATTTAGTTCATAATTGAGTTTGTCTAATTTATCAGGAATATTTAAAACGCTATAGATTGAGTTCTTAGTTAAATCTTTACTAAGAGAGAATCTTTTGTATAACTCATTTATTCCTTTTGTCTTATCATTAAAAAGTAGTTTTGAATTTGTTTTTGATAAATTCAATGATTTCGTTGGTGTTGTTAGTTTTTTCCCGTTTATGCGAAGGTCTTTTGTAACATATAACGAGTCATCATCTGGAGAAATCCTTTCGAACTCAATATGTTTAGACATCATTTATCCTTTTATTTTTAATAAATAAAAAACTAATGCATTTATTTCAAAAAGATTTATTCATTCTGAATCTTGAAGAAGACAATTTATTGAGTAGTTTGTCTCGTTTATCTTTGGTGATTGCCTGTTTCTTTAGCAGCAATTCAATTAAGCCGATAGTCCCGGTAAAAACCACATTATGTTTTTCTGCGATTTGTCTCGCTTTTTTATCATCAATTATACAATAATTCTTATCGACGGATGAATCTAATTTTAACCACCATAAGATAACTTCAATTTCCCCATTTCCTAGATAGGGATATCTATTCTTGAAATGAAAAATATCTATTTCAGGCAAACTGGCCAGTATTTCGATATTCCCATTCGCCATATTCGATTTTAAAGGATCTGAAGTCCTACCGTTTTCTATTTCCTTAAGTACACTTCTTGGTATCTTCAACTCATATCCTAATTCTATGAATTTATGCAATATTTCTGGTTCATCAAGTTCAGTATAAAAAGCTATGACTGGGGATGAATCTAAAATTTTCATAATCAGAGTACCTATGAATATATCTGAATCCCTTTCAGTTTAACTTCTCTAACAAAATCATCAATATTAGTTCCAGAGATTTCCAGGGCTTTCCCAAAACTAATCTTGTTTTTTGCATAGAGATTTAATGCAATATTTTTTCGTTTGGGCTGTATTTTATTAATCTTTATCGACTCTTCTGTCATTTCAGGATAAGTAAAATATATGAACCCGAGCAATTCATCTTCGGTCATATCATTCAGCATATCCTTGAAATCCTCTATCATTTCTTTTTCTTCGGTAGTGATATTTTTGCCTATTATTTGTGCGATTTCCTTACCAAGACCAGTTAATTTTAGTTTATTTCCCTCTTTTACAACGACTCTTGCAGATTCAAGCTGTTCCAGTTCTTCATCTGCAGTTTCACTATAAGGTCCCATAAAATCAGCTTCAAAATCAGCATCATCTGCAAGTTCTTCATTGTTCTTGCATAAAAGAAAAAGTTCCTTTTGATACCAGAGTTTGCCTTTGATTGGCTCAAAATTGTTTGCACTCAGGAGTAACAAAGCGTATTTTTGAGTTTCAGTCAGGTTTTCAAATATTCTTTTCTTAATATCCATTTTCGAATCTCTTTAAGCACATC
>JAKRWB010000160.1 GCA_022353185.1 ANME-2 cluster archaeon
TATAGGTAGGTTTGCCGAACTGGTCATTCACCACACCGACCGTATCCATCTCCCCTGACAATTTTAGTATGGTATCTACAAAATTATTTCCATGCCTGCCAGGCAACCATGAAGTCCTGATGATCCTGTAATTATTCATATTCTCTATAATGTTCTGCTCACCCAGCAGTTTGGACTTCCCATAAACATTGATCGGATCCGGGACATCGGATTCATCATATCCCTTCTTAGAACTATTGAACAAATAATCAGTACTGAAACGTACCAGAATCGCTCCGAAATGTTACGAATTGGTTAGGAATAAATACTGTGTCCGGTAAAAACTGGTCCCAATTTATATCAAACCCTGGGATAATTCCCCTTATTTAATTAAAAAATCAAGTAATGTGGACTTTTTCACCATATTTTCCCAGGAGAATCTTTTTGATAACTTCAGATTGTTCTCACACATTTGGTTATATAATTTCTCATTGTTTAAGAGCATTTTTACTTTATTTGCCAGATCTATAGGGTCTCCAAGTTTATATAGCAATATATGTTTACCATTTTCAAAAATTGTTTCACGTTCTGGAACATCAGTCATTATTATTGGTTTCCCTACTGCAAGATATTCTCTAATTTTACGTGATGATATCCCACCAACTTTATATGGTGCAACACAAATGTCCATAATATATATTAATTGAATAGCATCTCTATGTTTCAATTGTCCTGTTTGGATTAACCTTGAATCTTGATCGAAAGATACTTTCATGGAATATTTCATCCCTACAACTACCAAACATACGTTTTTTGGCAAAAATTTTATGCTTTTCAGAAAAGTATCCGTATCATGTATACGACCATGGTTGCCAACAATCCCCACTATTTTTTTATTTTCAGGAATTTTATGCTTCCTTCTAATTTCAACTTTCTCCTTTTCAGTGACAGTCTTAAATAAATTCAAATCAACACCATTTGGCAATACCAACGTTTTATTATGATATTTTTTGGGCAATTGCTGATAAATTTCTTCGCTAATTGCAATTATCTTAAAGCTATATCTTTGCATTAGCTTTTCTTGTATCATGGTAATTTTTGATCTAATAAATCGACCATCTAATTGCTGTTCTTTGTAACTATACCCATGGAAATCATAAAAAATCCTTTTGTTCAGGATGGTGCTAATAAAAAGGATTATTAAATCATAATTTCTCAAGATAATATAGTCTATTTTTTTTGTTTGTAAGATACGTAACACTGCAAACGGCAATTGAATTCGAAGGAAGATATTACCGATAACATTATTAAATAATGGAATCACACCATTACTCTCGACAATAGCATCATTGGATTCTGATTTAATTCCAAGGAGTGTTGAAGAAATATCAAATGTTTTCAATGTTTTTGCAATATAATATACTCTAGAAGCTGGAGCATGATCAAATCTCATTTCTGCTTTAACTACTATCAAAACATTCATTTTATCACACAATATGTTATAAATGGAACAATATCCCACCATGTTTTTAATACTATTACATTAGGAAAATATGCATCATTCATTCAATACTCCAAATATAGTCTCATATCCGTTATCATATAATATATTTTTCTCTTCATTCACAGACTCAAAAAATGGAGTGTTAATGGGGGCGTGTTGATTTATTAAAACATAACGTATATTCACAAATGTTTGTAATTTTACTCCTAAAGAATCGTCAAATGTTCTCTCTTTAATATACTTGATATACCTGCCCTCATAATAAGTTCCTCCAATTACTGTATCTTCTATAACAAAGGGATTTCCATGTGATTTCTGTACGTTTTTTAATGGATT
>JAKRWB010000161.1 GCA_022353185.1 ANME-2 cluster archaeon
TTAGTGGATGTTTTCAAATTATCGGATAATGAAAAATTTCCTGAAGTTGATTGATGGAGTATTTAAAGTACCAAATGCATGTTATAATAAAAGAAGACCCAAACATTATTCATTCAATTTTCAATATTTTTAAATGAATTGAATACATTGGTAATCGGTTGATAAGATATTTAATTCCTTAAAACCTTGTCGTTTATGATACATATAATCATATTGAAAATTCCAGCACAAGACATTGCAGTTCATCCAAATCACCATAGTCCTGCGCTACAACCCCCTTATTCCCCAGCACCATAGCAGACACTGTAGACCCCCGTTCATATACGCATAGCACAGGCTTCTTCAGACCCACAGCATGGCATATTTCATACCCCACACCCACCGAAGGCACGCTAACCTCTGCCACCAGGCAGTCACACCGTTCTATGCCCCCCATATCCCGCAGGAAAATCTCTTCCTCTGTCATTTTTCTCTCTTCGGCAAACACCATATCACTGGCCACATGTTCACTCAAAACTTCCACTCCTGCACCAATCATCACATCAGCAATAAACCGGTACGTTTCAACCAACCTGCGCCCTCCACGTATAGCACCAGACAGGAATACCCTGCTGATCACAGAACACCCCTGAAATAATGGCCAGAGGTCAGGCCGCTTGTAAACATCTGCTTCATATCTGCCAGATACTCGCTACCGTCGAACTGCTCCTTCGCTTCAAGGCAAGAATCAAGGGCCTGCCTGTACAGTCCGGTAATCTCACCCACCTGCACATTATTGTATCGCATCCCGTCTATCCGCAATAACTCAACACCCGCATCCAGCAGACCTGGCAGGCGGTCTATCATGCAGAGTTCCCGGGAATTATAAACATGCGTCCTGCACCGAGCGTCCTGCTCGACAGGGAACGTGAATTCTTTCTCATCCCTGATAGCATAAGGAGTATCACACGGCCTGTCGACTCTAAATCCACGATTATCTTTCTCATCTTTCTTAGGACTGCTGCATCCCTTAATGCCCCCAATCAGGCAATGTTCAGATACCATCAACTGCACACCCCCCTGCACAATACATTCAATCTCGTAACCTTCAGACATGCCCGCTATCTCCTCAAGGGTAAGTTCAGGCGATACAGTGATGCTACCCGCTCCCATCCCGGTCAGGACATCCAGGCTTTGGCTGTTGAAAGCATTGGCAGGATAGTCCACAGCCAGTGCAATATCCATATCCTTAAACATGTATAACTGGTCAGGTGCAGCCGCTAGTATGCCATCAGGTGTGCTCAACCTCCTGACTGTGTTAATAACCAGGTCGGCCTCGCCATCCTTAACAATATCCGGCAGCCGGACATACACGGTCGCACCAGCCAGATGTGCCTGCTCGATTGCCACATCGGTCAGGGGTATATTCCCGATAATCCCCTCTATATCAACATATACTCTCCCAGCACCGGCAGCCACGGCAGTATTGACATCATCAGGTCCGGATACGCGAATGGATAATATTGGTTTTGATGGTCCGGTACTTTTAGCATGACGGGGTGTATCGGGTACGTTTGTACCACATTGATACTTGCGCCGGTACTTTTCCTCGCGCAGCTGTGCAAGCTTCTCCACAGCCTCACGCCGCACAGAATTAATGACTCCTATAGGTATGAAAATATTCTCATCCATCTGTATGTCCAAATTGTCGGCCACAAACACAGTATCACCCAGTTTGCTGACCTGTGCTCCCAGACCTTTTTCGTCCAGCGGCTGCTGCCTGGCAGGTGAGATGAGAGCATCTGAAACTGCCTGGGCTGTAAGACCGCCCTGGTCTGTCAGCCGTATCAGCAGACATTCATCGGCTTTAGCCTTCACTTCAATATCAACCGGGATTTTTCTCTGGATTGAATGGTATGTCTGCTTTGTCCATTCCATCAGCACAGGGTCAAAGTTTTTGTAAACAGGAGTACCCTTTTGAACCAGAGTGTCAAAAATAAAACTCACTGTAGAACCGACAACCCCCTTATCAATCTTTTCTCTTCCTATCCACAATGTATTGATAGTTGTGCCTGTATTGCCGATTGCAACCCCGTCACCTGGATTGAGGGGGGCATTCAACTTCACAGATACCCTGCCTCGCCCCCTGCTCTCGTATCCTGCCACCCGGCCCACCAGACTACCACGATTACCCGGCTTCTCCATGCTCATAAGTGACCTGCCAGGGTCGCCGGATATATACCCTTCTGAGAACCCTCTACTGAAAATAGTCTCAAGACGCTGCTGTTCTTCTGGTGTGACGGCAGCATCCGGGTCATCGGCAAACCTGTCAAGAATATCTCTGTAGGTCTTTGTGACCACAGCTACATATTCAGGACGTTTCATGCGCCCTTCTATTTTCAGGGAATCAACACCTACTTCCATCAGGTAATGCAATTGGGAAGACATGTTCAGGTCCTTTGGACTCAACAGGTATCCGGTAGTGTTCCTGCGCCCAGGCAATTCATACAATTTCCTGCACGGCTGGGCACAATGTCCACGGTTACCACTTCTGCCGCCCATAAAACTACTCATCAGGCACCTACCCGAATAGCAGATACACAATGCTCCGTGTACGAAAACCTCAAGCTGGATATCTGTGTTCGAGCGGACCGTTCGTATCTCATCAAGGCTCATTTCCCTTGCAAGCACTGCCCGCTTCACTCCCAGGTCCTGGAGCATTCTTGCTCCTGCACTGTTATGAATGGTCATCTGTGTACTTGCACTGATGGGCAGACCGGGCATGTGTGTCCTGAGCATCCCCAGCAAGCCAATGTCCTGGATAATTACAGCATCTGCACCATGATTGCACAGCAGTTCCAGATACGCAGTAGCATCATTGAATTCCCCTTCCTTCACAAGGGTATTGACGGTGATATAGGCAAAAACATCCCTTTGGTGGGCAAAATCAATTGCCTCCAGCAGTCCCTCTCTGTCAAAATTATCAGCCGATTGCCTGGCACTGAACTCCCTTGCTCCCAAATATACAGCATCAGCCCCGTTCTCCACAGCCGCTTTTAATGATTCCATACTGCCAGCAGGGGACAGCAATTCTGGTGTTTTGTGTTTCATAAAATTTCCTGGTTATAATAACAAGATGGAACGATATAAGGGTGTCTCAAAATAAGACAAAAGGAAGATGAATAACGTGCTAAATGGTCGAAAAAATTTGATAATTCGACATTAAGTGGGTAGATTCTACCAGTTATTTTATTACTTATTGAAGCGTGCTAATCTTTTGAGGAGTTGAACGCCTGCCACTCCTTTGGTATTGCGAATGGCCCGACCTTATCATTCTGTGAAATTTAATCCGCAAAAAATATCATCCATTACCCTCAAAAGCACAATTGGAAGTAACAGACATGCCTATCGACCCTATATGTAAACGTGAAGTTCCCGAAAACACACCTTACACTACAGAATCAGAGGGTAAAACATATTATTTTCACGACCCTGAATGCAAGAAAAAATTCGATGACATGGCAAAGAACATTGTCAGGGTCAAACGCAGTCTAAAGGATAAAGAAAAGATATCCTTCGGCAGGCTGCGCAAAGATATTATCAAACCCGGTATCTGTGCGGCATGTGGCGCCTGTGCTGCCAGCTGTCCGTCCATTATTATGGACGGCGAAAAACCCAAGTTGATAGGTCCATGTACGGCATGCGGTATCTGTTACAACCAGTGCCCTCGTACCATTACCACTGAGAATGGGCTTATCGGCAGGATAAGGCATCCATATGCAGCCCGGTCAGCCGTAAAAGAGATTCGGGGGCAGGACGGGGGTGTGGTCACGGCACTGCTGGCTTATGCACTGGAAGAGGGGCTAATTGATTGTGCAATAGTGACAGTAAAATCCAGGGACGAACCGTGGAGACCCGTACCAATCATTGCCACTACCGCTGATGAATTAATAGAATCTGCAGGAAGCATCTATACTCACAGTATGACCATCCAGGCCCTGATGAACGCTGTCCAGCAGGGTATGCGCAGTATTGCTTTCGTGGGACCATCCTGCAATATCGATGCGGTCTATAAAATATACAAGAGCCCTTACGGTCTGCTGCATATGTTCATGCGTGCTAATATCCTTCCACTGGGATTGTTCTGCATGGACACGTTCTCCCATGAAGGTATGGAGGAGTTCGTAGCATCCAATCACCTGAAACTGGAAGATATTGAAAGCATGAAGATAAGGCGGGGAAAGATCGAACTGGTGAAAGATGGTGAGACAATTATTTACGACCTTGGTGAACTTGACCAGTACAGGAGTTCTTCTTGTAAATACTGTACAGACCTGACTGCAGAGAATGCGGCTATCAGTTTTGGCGGTGTTGGCGCTCCTGATGGCTGGACCACGGTATTTACAAGGACTGGCCGTGGGTATGAAATTTTTAATGAAGCGGTAGAGGCGGGATATATCGAATCCAGGGACCTGGAAGAAAAGGAAATGGCAAGGGTATTGAATCTTGCCAGGATGAAGAAGGTCCAGAAGTACGGTGTTATTCGCAGGGAAAAGTAACCAATTAACCGAAGATGCCCAGGAAATCCTTGAGTTCGGTCAACCTTTGCGGCACTCTTTCTTCTATTGCCTCAACAAAAGCGTACATATCGCCTTCAGATAGACCGCGTAGGTCTTCTTGTGCTTTAAGACTCAGGTCCAAAAGGTATTCCAGTTCATCATCATTAAGTCGCAACAGCCGCTCCTTGAAATCTTCACTCGACTCGGCCACTTTGTGGGAGAGTGGGCGCAGGATAAACAGGTACTGGTGACCTGCGGGGGAATTCAGGTTGCCTTCCATTTCGGGGGCAAGTTTGTTGAAAATGTCGATGTCTTTTTGGGTGAATTCTCTTGACATGTGAGGATATTGGTGCTAATAGAAAATATCCATTTCCCTTGGCATATGTTGCTGGATTCAGTTTCAATCCCAGAATACTGCGGTTCGACTCATTCAGGTTGCACAGGTTTTCCAGTATTTCTATTTGTTTTCAGTCTTGCATTTTTGACAAGGTTCACTGAGAAAAAGTATCGAGGGGAATGATATGTTTAATCTATCTTCCCCTCTTGTTTAATAATTTAAATATTATATAATTCAATTATCTCTGTGGCCTATGCTTCTGGTAACATTCTCTGCAGTACACTGGTCTATCACCGGATGGAACAAAAGGTACTTCAGTCTCAACACCGCAATCTGCACAAGTTGCCTTATGCATTTCTCTGGGACCACTGGGTCTAAAACCGCCGCTTCCGCCACCTCTTCCACCGCTGAAGCCGCCTCCGCCACCCCTTCCACCGCTGAAGCCGCCGCTACTACCGCCACTACCGCCTCTGCCACTACCACTTCTATCATTTCTCATTTATTATTTCCTCTATGTTATTTTATTTAGTTTATATGAATCAGAGCTGCAATTGCGGATTTTTTCATGAAAGCACTTGGAGTAAAATAAGAGCATATTCATTTAGCTGTCTATACAATTCATTCCTCTGATTTTTCAATCAATTTACCCAAAAAACGTTATATAGCTGGATTATTTCCCACTCTATAAGTAATTAAATAAGCTAACTGCTATAATGTAGATATAATTTGTTGGTATATAAACTCATTGTCATCTCACAGTAAAAAATTAATATTCAATGTACTACATTAACTACACCCATTACTGATTGCGTTTATTCTTTGACGCAGAATGTCGCACTATGATAGTTATGAGTTTTGAAATATCCTGAACAAACGTTATTGCGCAAACTTTTTCATTATAAAGACCATTAAACGACTTTATCACCAATACAGGGAATACCATGCAAGAAGACGAATACCAGCTTGAATACTTCTTTGAGAACGGCTTTGAAAGAAAAACCTGTTCAAAGTGCAGTAGCGTATACTGGACACGTGACCCGGACAGGACAACATGCGGTGACGCACCCTGCGACCATTATTCATTCATAGGCGCCCCGGTTTTCCGGGAGCAATATAACCTCTCACAGATGAGGGAGAAGTTCCTATCCTTCTTTGAGGAACGGGAACATACCCGGCTGGACCGTTACCCTGTTATCGCCCGGTGGCGGGACGATATTTATCTCACCATCGCCAGCATTGCTGATTTCCAGCCATTCGTGACCTCTGGAATGGTACCACCCCCGGCCAACCCCCTGACCATCAGCCAGCCGTGTATCAGGCTGCCAGATTTAGATTCGGTGGGGCGCAGCGGCCGCCATCTCACCAATTTTGAGATGATGGCACACCACGCTTTTAATAATCCACAAAAAGAAATTTACTGGAAGAACGAGACCGTAGCTTATTGTGATGCCCTGCTGACAGATCTGGGCGCCGACCCCAAAGCTGTGACCTATAAGGAAGAACCGTGGGCAGGTGGTGGCAATGCAGGGCCATGTGTTGAAGTGCTTATAGGCGGTCTTGAAGTAGCCACACTTGTATTCATGGACCTGAAGCAGCAGAAGGGTGGCGATATCATCATCAAGGGCGACCCATATGTGAAAATGGATAATTACATCGTGGATACTGGTTATGGTCTTGAGCGGTTCGTATGGGCCAGCAAGGGTTCGCCAACTATCTATGATGCAGTGTTCCCCGAAATTGTCAGTAAACTGATGGAAATGGCAGGTGTGGAGCACAAACTGGACGACCCCGAGTATGCCAATATCCTTGCCCAGAATGCAAAGCTTGCCGGAATGATGGACATTACCGGGCATGCGAACCTCATGGAACTGCGCAGGAAAGTGGCTGATGAGATAGGCATTCCAGTTGAAAAGCTGCAGAAGATAATGGACCCGGTTGAAAGGGTATATGCCATAGCTGACCACAGCAGATGCCTTGCATTCATGTTCGGGGATGGTATCATTCCCTCAAACGTGAAAGCGGGATATCTGGCACGTTTGGTGCTGCGCAGGACCCTGCGGCTTATGGCTGAGGCAGGTATGGATGTACCGCTATCTGATATTGTCACCATGCAGATTGACAATATGTCCGAATATCCTGAGTTCAGGGAGAGGCTGGATACCATTGTAGAGATACTTAACAGGGAAGAGGAAAAATATGCTGATACCCTTGAGCGGGGGCGGCGATTGGTAGCCAAGACAGCACGCCATTATATGGATAAAGGTGAACAGTTCCCACTTGGTGAGGTTATCCAGATGTACGATACTCACGGCATACCCCCTGAGATAACAGTAGAGGTGGCCAAGGAGATCGGTCTGAGAATAGACCTTCCAGATACATTCTATTCACTTGTGGCTGAAAGCCACAGTAAAGCAGAGGAAAAGGAAGAAGTGGAGGCGGTAATTCCTGGTATTGAGGGACTGCCTGATACAGAGAAGTCATATTATTACCAGCCTGAAGAGCTTGAATTCCAGGCAAAAGTTGTCG
>JAKRWB010000162.1 GCA_022353185.1 ANME-2 cluster archaeon
AATACGATATGAACGAAGATATTAAACCACTTGAATGCGACATTTGGAAGATTTGTTAAATGAGTTCACGATGTATTGAGCCCTTCCAGTTATTATTGGTGGCTATGTGTATACCTCACTTTACATTTTTCTTAGATTGGGAATGATATGAAACAGACCCTGCTGAATCATAACTGTTTCTAATTTTCAATGTTGAGTTTTTCATGACAATATTTCAATCCACCCCCTGCCACCGCAGCCCTTCAGGGCGGCATGGTGGCAGCCAGCCGTGTGGATTTATGCAAGTTCATAACCGAAGAGTACGAAAAGCATTTTTACATTTCTCTGTGTTCCTCTGTGGTTCGCAATGAATTGATTCCAGCCTCGTATCTGATACGCTGACTGATGGCTATGGAGTGCTGCCATGGCTGTTAAAATATATAACTTAAACAATAGTACCCCACAAAGAAGGGGAAAGTTGGTTTGTAATGCTAACACCAAACTTTATTACAGTCCCTATAATCAATGTTTACACTTATATAATATACTCACCCAGTCAGTTCCCGAAGCCGCTCATCAGTCAGTGGCTTGGGTTCACAGGCCGTATCCCGCTCCATGATGGCCCTGGCAAGTTTACGGTACACTCCGGCGATATCACTCCCCGGCGCCTTCTCGATTACAGAATACCCTGCCCTCTCACAGGTCTGGACTAAGTCCACCTTTGGGATGAAAGCCAGCAGTTCACTGCCCAGTTCTTCAGCAAAGGCCCTGACAATATCCTCTTCATTCTCTGCATTGCGGCTATTGCATATGACACCGCTGAGTGGATTGCCCAGCCTGGCAAACCCTTTGCAGATATTATTAGCTGCATACAGTGGCATATATTCGCCAGATGTAAGCACATAAGTCTCGCTGACCAGACCCTTGCGAATGGGCGCCGCAAATCCGCCGCATACGATATCCCCGGGTACATCGTAGATGATAAGGTCGCTGTCCTGCATTACCGTGGAAATCTTTTGCAGCATCTTGATAGCCACGATAATACCGCGGCCCGCACAGCCTATACCCGGCTCAGGTCCGCCCACTTCCACGCACCTCACCCCTTTGTATCCTTCAAAGACCACCTCATCCTCAGTGATTTCCATACCCTGCTGCATCAGTTCCATGACAGTGGGAATGCGGTGACCACCCAGCAGGGTGATGGACGAATCGCTCTTTGGGTCGCACCCGACAATGGTAACCCGGTACCCTTCATCAGCACAGGCGGCAGCCACATTGGACGCAGTACTGCTCTTGCCGATACCGCCCTTTCCATAGATGGCTATCTGTTTCACTCTTTCTCCTCCCGTACCAACTGGCGCAGTGTGGCACCGAACTCGGATTCTATGATATTGCTGACACCCAGGGTCTTAGGATGCAGGTCGATCTCCACCACTACAAATTCATGCCCCATTTCCTTGAGCGGTAGCACCTGTCTGGGCCCGTTGGTCACTGAGATGACCTCCATACCCTGCATGTTGTCCATGGGAATGGCATGGGGTACGCCCGTAATAACTGCAAAATCGAAATTAGGGTATTTCTCTGCAAGCAGTCGGTTCACGGTCTCACCGGCTATAGGGTACTCGTCCAGCCCGCCAATAATCTCGTGTACTTCGATACCCATTTCCTTAAGGTCGCGGTTGATGTTGCGGGCATGGTCCCTGACCCTTTCCAGTCCCAGGTTCTCATCCAGGTTTGCCATATTGATTATTTCTGATGTTGAACCCAGTTCCCGAGCCGCCTGGTTCACCGCTACATTGATATCGGCGAACATGTACCCGGTCTCCTTTTTGGCATTCATGATATTGATGCACCGCTTGCCTTCCTTGAGCAACTGGATAATACGCTTTGCAACCGTATACTTGGTATCGCCCCGGCTGGGTTCCAGATATGCCTTACTGGCAGCACCGTGCCGCTTCTCTACCTCAGTGGCCTCTTTTAGCAGTACTTTCTGGCGCTGGAATTCCTCCTCACTGAGTATACCGACGGCCAAAGCTGATTCCAGTGTAATGATAACGCCCTTGGTATTGTTGGGGTAGCCTGCATGGACCTCCACTTCAAGGACAGGTATGTCAGGATTTACTTCAAGCACTGCCTCATGCAATTCTTCGCCAATTATCATGCTGGCACAGGTTCCCACAATACCTATCCGTTTCGGGTTGAACATCTCAATGACCCGCCTCAGCAGGTCAACCAGTTGTTGATGGCCACCGAACACAAACCCTGATTCATCCAGTGCAGTGGTCACCACCCGAAGGCCGTCCTCCTCCAGGAGCCTGGCATGCTTGAAACTGCAACCGGGCGGGCCGTGGAGTATGACCACGTCCACGTCCAGGTCGCGCAGGGTGTACAGGGCTGCCACGATGGAACTGGGCCTGGGGTGCATAATGATGGGTTCTTTGGTTAAGGGTACAGGGCTCATTAGTTATTTCCTCCTTTATCTAAAGCATTTCACACATGAAATTATAATATCATCTTCGCTTGTCAGTGATTCAGCCATTTCGATGGCACTATTAAGGCTGTCGGCAATTTGGATGTTCCCGCCTTGAATGGACTCCATCCGCTCGCCCACCAGTATTATATTATCCAGTTCGTGTCCGCGCTCATTAACAAAATTACCGGTATCTTTGGGGTCAAGTCCTTCGCAGACCTGCTTAGCCTCCTCACCAAGGATAAGCACCTTGCGGCCATGTCTGGAAGCCAGGCCATTCGAATAATCCAGGGCCTGCCGAACTGACCTGATATTCATGCCTGAATTGGAGTTATCCACCAGCCTGCGGCCCGCCCACTCCATAACTCTCATCCTGCCGTGCACTCCCGCAAAATCCATCAGCGCGGATTCTATCTTTGCAGGCTCCACCTGCAATATACTGGCGGCTGCGATTGCACATACGATGGCAGTCGAATAAGATTCGGCATCATAACCGGCATTGGGAGTGAACCTGACGGTTCCACTGCCGTTTAAATGAATTGTCCAGATGCCCCTGTGGGAGCGCTCCAGATACACATTTGCATCCGTACTATCACTGAAAGTAACGACATCCACATTTTCTGGGGGGTTCAAGAGGCCTGCTGAGGCATTCACCAGCAGGGTGCTGCCCGGTCTTGCCTGCTCGACCATCTGCAATTTGGCAGCAGTGGATGTGCTGTTGCCATTTGCTATGGTGTACTCATTATCCAGACTGGTAATGATGCCCACATCTGCCACCCCCGTACCTCCGAGTGACACCTCAAAGATGTACAGGTCGGCTTCAATACCGATGCTGTGTTCCAGTGCTTCAAGGATACTGCTCGGAGTTATGCTCAGGCCGTGATGCAACTTTGTTGGCACGCCTTTTACCCAGTGTTCCACTCCCCTGCTGGTGTGAGAGACCACTGACAGGCTGCGCGATGTCATATCTGCTAATAGTGTTGCAGTACTGGTCTTGGCACCGGTTCCTGTTATTTCAACGATGCGGGCATTGGTGTTGAAACCTGATAGCAGTTCACCCACTGCCCTGTGATGCGTGATAATGGTATGCTTCCCGGCACTGGGTATGAATGCGGGGTCAAGGTGTACGGGCGCCACTATCAGGTCAGTATTACGCTTTGTATTAATTTCAGTATTATTATCCAATCCACGGATAATATTGATACCAAAGTGTTCGAGCCCGGCCAGTACATCGTCATCAGCGGTGCCGTATACATCAACGGCTGTAACGCTGCGCGCATATTTTGCGATGTGCTGCGCCAGGGGAATGCCGCCGTGGGTCAAATCCAGCACGGTGACATCTTTGTCATCGAACAGCATGGGTTATTCCAGTGCTTCCAGTGCCCTCTTGTATGCTAATTCTGCTATCAGCGGGTCGGCGCCCAGGGGCTCGGCATATATCAGGGTAACATCATTACCATTGAGCTGGATAGTGGTCTTGCGGTCTTCCCGGCTGATACCCAGTATCTGGGGGATGTCTTCTGTGG
>JAKRWB010000163.1 GCA_022353185.1 ANME-2 cluster archaeon
CTATAGCATCAATAAGCCGTTGGATTGCATCTCAAAGTTTTCTAAACTATTCTGGATAATAGTAAAAATATCAGAATCATCATGCCTGAGTCTAATAATTCGACCGCGTCTTTCAGAATAAAACCGTTCTCTTTCATCTTTAAACATCTCGTATGAAACCTTACTAAACATCACAGGAATCTTCTCCAAACTACCATACACCGTTTTAACATACTCTTCATCCTTTAAATTCCAAACCATAGGTAAATACGACCCATAAAAATTCAAATCCTGACCTACATCCCTATTTCCATGTGTTCTTCTCTGATTGGCTTTGATTTTTCTAAAAAATCCTTCGGAAATGTTATTTGTCCGTTGCATCTTAATATCTTTAGAAGAATCATTCGGATCAATTTGAAAATTAGTCACAAATAGCTTTTCCCAATACTTTTCCAGATGTTTAAGAACAATCTTAATCTCACGTTTTTCCGTATCATAGTTTTGCAACTGTTCAGATAATTTCTTTTTAAAGCGCTCAAGATCAGACATCATCTCAAAAATATCAGATTCAGAATTACATTCTAAACCTTCACTTAGAGGGACAGATTCCGATTCAATCCTCAAAACTTCACGCAATTCAGTAAACAATTCCCTACCATATTTCATCCCATCATACTCGGATTTTATTTTTTGGTCATCTGCATCCTCTAAAATACTCTTCAGCTCAAACAAAGGCTTATAGACACGTTTCAATTCAGCCATCAGTATGACAAGTTTATTAGCCATATTTTTAGCAATAACACATCTTTCATACAACGAAACATACGGCATATCGAAAGGAAAACCTAAACCACCGCCTTCCTTAGGATAATTGAGAATCCAAGTAACAATAGCATAGACCATAACAGTTTTATTGGTATTAAGTTCTATAAGTTCACAATTTACAAATGATTCAAATGTTATATTAACATCATAACCCATATCGCTAATTTCAACAATCAACTGCTCCAAAAGTCTATTAAGACGTGTTCTGATTTTCTTGTCAATAAGGACTTTTCTAATCTTACCATATTGCTCTGAAAGAATGTCTTTTCCTACATCTCTAACAAAATGCTGATGGCAAATCGTGTCTTTAACATTTGGAAATACAATCGAAACTGCTTTCTCCATTCCCTTCCCCATATCTCTTTTTATTGCAAGAGGTTCACCATATTGGCTTTTTATTTCTTGCAGTGAAGGTGTGATTTGTTCTTCCTTTTCACTTTTTATTTTTCGAGAGTCAAGTACCCAGCCGTTTACACCGTTTATTCCAACAAAAATACAATCGCTATCTCCTTCCACTGTTGCATCGATATGTAATATGTAACCGCCCCTTTCTTCAATTACAGATTGGATTTCCAGACAAGCTAATTCATGAACACATTTTGTATAAATTAAAAATCGATCGGTGAGGTTGGTTATACCACCATCCGAGATATATAATCCATATTTGATTAGAAGTTCTTCCTGTACTTCAAATTTCTGTTTATTGTGGAAAAATCTGGATATACCGGCAAAGACTATTACATCATATGCAAAATTCGAATATGGTGGAACTAATTCATTCAATTCTTCCGAATCATATTTTATAAGGTTTTCTCCATCATACTTATGATTCGGGCAGAACAAGATTGTTTCCCTTGCAGTAAATTTGCCGTAGCGTAACGATTTAATAGTGGTCTCTTGTGTTTTTAACACTTTAAGTTTATTATTACATCCATCTACAGGACAGTATTGTTGTGCATTTCGAAATTGTATTTCCAGATTGAAATCAAGAGTGGGTAAGCTGGGTTCTTTATGTAATGATTCCTGAAGTTCTATAAGATCGGTTAAAACTGAGATGGAGACCCCTTTTTTTGAATTTCGTACTTGGAATATACCTGTTTGATAAAATCATCAGATATTTTTAAACCATTTTCTCTCAAGAGTTTCCCAATATCTTCTGGTTCAGTTGTGGGGCTTTTGATTATTTCCAGAAGTATTTCAATTGTCTTTTTTTCATCGGATGTTTCTGTTTCTTCATCGATTGAGGGGAGTTTTATATCTTTTTCTCGGAGAAGAATTTGCTTTTTCTGAATGTTTTCATTTATTGAAAAATATACATAGAAATCAGAATATTTTTTCCTAGACAATAACCTTTTTTTGGTTAAAAGACGGAGCTGATTGGTTACTCTCGTACCGAGTTTGGTGCTTAATTCTTCTGATGTATATCCTTTTCCGCTTGAATTTATTTGACTGATTATAAGTTCTTGTAGTCCACCGTCCTTGAAAAAACGAATTCCTTTATGGTCCCATAATCCAGATTCATCAAATTCAGCTAATTTAAGGAGGGTATAGTACATGCCATTATGATTATAACTTGTGATATATCCAATTTCTTTTAAACGTCTCTGAATTGTCACTTTGGTTACTTTTGTGTGTTTAATTAAATCGTCCATACTTATTACAATATATTTCATGAAGATATCAATCAGTTCTGATGCGTGCAGTGTTTTTGGTCTCATGATTCTATATTGATCTTCAAAAGTAATAAAGCTTTTGTATGTATTAATACATACTATATAGGAACGGAGAAAAACGATAGTATGTGGGTGAAAAATTAAAAAAAAAAATGATTTATATGGACAAAACAACTATTTTATGATGCTATAGCCACAAACTTAAAGTTTTACGATTTAGTATTTATATTAATACTTCCATAAAATATATTGCTTATTAAATATCAGGAGAAATATAATGAAAAAACAGAACATTTTCATTTTCCTGTTGATACTGGCGCTATTTCTTGGAGGTACAGTGGAGATCAGCGAGGGGTCAACAACCATTGGGATGATCCTATTGTTACTTGCATTATTGGCAATATCAAAGATCAGGC
>JAKRWB010000164.1 GCA_022353185.1 ANME-2 cluster archaeon
TCCGAACAGTTCTAACAGTGTTGGTTTTATCCCTTCGAACATCCCTGCTCTTTTCATTGAAGCAAGTTTCATCTGATAAAGAATGCCTTTCTCGGTTCTGAATTGTTTTTTTCGATGTGTTTTGAGACTCGTTGAATAAAAGTTCTCAATGGCGTTATTCGTTGCTGGTGCACCCTCAAAATAGTGAAATGCTGTAAGATTCATCCAGTGCTTATCAATCATCTTCAATCTATACTGTATCTTTTCATCAAACGAATCGATTTCATTCTTCAGTTCAATGAAATTTTCTTCAGCTTTTTCAAGACTGTTTATTTCATGATTTTCTTTATTCCTTCTACGAGCAAGTTCTAATTCGTGTACGTAGTCGTAAAAAGCTTTTTTAACGATTTTAATCCAGGATTTGTAAGCTTTTTCATCTTGAATTATTTCAATTTCTTCTAATTCGAGCTTGCGGAGCATTTCAATTTCTTTTTCACGATTGTAGAAAATATTCAATATTCTGTATTTCAACAATTCCTGTGCTATGGAAGTATATCGTGGAAAATCTTTGACGACAAGCTTGTTTAAATGCAACAAGCAATACTGATGTATTAAGTTTTCTCCAAATACTTCTTTTAAGACGGGGGGATAACTTGAATAAAAATCTGTTACGATGAATATAGGTTTTGATGTATCTAAGTTCGCCAACAAAAATTGCTTTATTGTTTCAGGATCTTTTTTATCAAACAGTTCATCTGCCACTGGTCTTTTGGTTTTGGCGTCCAATAGTGTGAGGCGGTATTTCTGAGTGCGTCCTTCTTTTGGAAACTGCTCGTCGTAGTGTACTATCAAAATGTTCTCTAAAGGGGGAATTTCTATATATTCCATAGCACGATTAAATTCCCTGAAAATTGTACTTCGAGATTGTGGGAAAATAAGACGCATTAGACTCGAAATTGCATTATAGGCAACATGGTTTAATCTAAGCGTCTGATATAATTCCCCCAGCAAATCGGTAAATAAAATTTTGAGTTGTTCCCAAACACTTCGATCTTCTTCGATCTTCTCATCACATGGTTTACATATATATTTGCCAATTTTAATCCTGCCCATCCCCTTTTTGTTGTAACTGTTAAAGCCATTGTGCACCATTTTACGATCACATTTTGGGCATAGAGGTGAGGTTTTCTTGCGGAAAATATCATTTTCAGTATATTCATATTCATTGCCAAATTCACCGAAAATCTTCAGAAGGATTGGGATATCGGAACTATTGCCAAAAGTAGTGTTTACCATGACCATAAATATCACAGATACCATAATTATTTAATAGATTATATAAATATGTATTTGTTGTGATAATATAGTTGCTTTTTACTACATAACTGGATTATGAGACTGTGCC